>JAPLGX010000368.1 GCA_026389925.1 Chloroflexota bacterium | reverse complement strand
CGGCAGCCCGGCGATTGACGCGGGAAGTGCAGGCTACTGCCCCTCGACTGACCAGCGCGGCGTGCACCGGCCCATCGGACCTGCGTGCGATATCGGCGCGTACGAGGCGCAAGTGCGGGTATTCCTGCCACTGATCCTTCGCCAGTATCCAGCCTGGACCAGCCCACCCCCTTGAGAAGTCGCGGGACGGACTCATGGTCCGTCCCGCATGCGCTCCGCTCGGCCGGATGAAAGGCAACCCGCCGTGGAATTATCTGGGCGCGCGGTCCCTGCGCGCGTCGCGTCTGGAAACGGATGGTGCGTCGCCCGCCCCGAACAGGGAGGCCGGTCAACCGCCCAGGTCCGGAAAGTCGAGCGGCGAGAGCGGCTCGATGCGCGCCGTGCCGCCTTCGACGTGATGCAGTGTTAGCGTCACCACGGAATAGCGCAAGGGATTGGACATAGAAGGCGGCCAGGGGCGAATCCCCCTGGCCGGCAAGGATCACCACGCCGTCCCACTCCGTGCCATTGTCGATCGTAAGGTGGCTGCGTCCTATACCAGGGCGTTGATCGAGGATCAGGCTCCCGGTGTGCGGACGGAAGGTGCCTGGCGGGATACTCGCGCATTCGAGGTTCAGCGCCACGAGCGAAACATCGTTGCGCAGCCAGCCCGCGAGAGACCCGATGCCTCGCTCACCTTCAGCCAGGAGCATTCCTGGAACCCGCCCAGCACCTCCAGACGTTCGCCTGCGCGCAGGTCCGCCATGTAGCTGTACTGGATTCCCGGCCCGTCATAGAGCGCATCAACCCGCCCAAGGACCGAGGCCTCCGGCACCAGGGTCGAGCTGGGTGTCCGGCTGGGCGTGGGCGTCACGGTCGGTGTGCGCGACGGGGTTGGCAGGCTCGTTCGAGCCAAGCATAGACCAGGACCAACTGTGCACGCAATTCACTGCGCCCGGGCTCGGCTCGCCACGAGAAAGCAGGCGGGCCTGGGTGTCGATTCCCCCCACACTCTCACGCCAACCCGTACACCTGCCTCGGCGCCAGCTCTACCGGGAAGCGATCCAGAAGCGCGCGGCGCGCCATGTAGCAGGCGTGGCAGGCGTCGACATACCCCTCTTCGTGCGCCAGGTCGTACGTGCGGATGAGGCCGGCCGGCCCGCCGCGCAGGAGCGGCCCCACGATCGGGTGCGCCTGTGGCGCGTAGGCCGGCACCATCACCTCCAGCGGCGTCTGCCAGATGTTGCCCATGAGCAGCCCCTGGCACAAGTGCACATTGCCGTAAGCATCCAGATGCACTCTCCCCGGCTCGGCCAGGTCCTCGTGCGGGCATTCCGCGAACGACTCCCACGGCCGCCGCGGGAGACCCTGGGTGAGTTTCTCCGCCGCGCGCCCACGGAACATCACGTCGCCGGCCACCTCCGGCTCGCCGGGGGTGCCGTCCGCGCGCGGTGCCATCCGCACGCAGGGCATGGCCGTCGGCAGCGTATCGGCCGCAAGACCGAGCGCCGCGGCGGCCGCGAGCGCATGCCGCGCGGGCGTCTCGCGCACATCGCCAAAATGCAGTTCGTCCTCGCTCAGGGTGATGTCCGAGAGGCCGGCCGCAAGAAGTGGCGCGAGCGCTGCGCGCGCATCCTCGGCGGCCGTGGCGAAGTAGGCGTTGGAGACGATGCCCACCTCGAAACCCCTTGCCCGCGCCTCGCGCACGGCCTCGAGCAGCAGTGCGTAGTACACGAACGGTGCGCCGCCCTCGAAGAAGACCCGCGCGATCGTCCCCAGGCGCTGCGCCTGATCCAGCGCCTGCCGCACCTGCGCAAGGGTGAACGTACCCTCCGCGTGCGGCCCGCTATAGACGAAACAGTGATCGCAGTCCGAGAGGCACTTGTAGGTGAGCAGGAAGTGAAGTCCGGTCAGGATACTCACATCCTATCGCCAGGAACTCACGACCCCTGAGGGGCGGCCGGCTTGACGGCGTCAAGAATGATTGATGTGTATTTCAGCGCGCCGCCCCGGTTGCGCTTGTCGTAGCGCGAGGAGCGGTGGATATACCCCGCGGCCGGGTCCCAGTCGCGGAAGTGAAACTCCCCGCGCTCGTCGAAGTACTCCAGCAAGATCACAGAAAAACCCGCTGTCCGAAACAATCGCTCAAAGGACTGATAGGTATAGAGCACCTTGTGGTCTTTGGCCGCAGCGCTTGTGCCACCAGGGCGAACCCAATCAATGTAGCTCGCGACAGGGTGGTTCCCATCGGGTACCGCCACGCGCAGGTAGCCGCCCCCCCGCAAGTACCGATAGCAGATACCGGCTGCACGCGCGCCTTCTTCGGCCGTCAAGTGCTCCCAAACGTGCTCAGCCAGGATCGCGTCAATCCAATTGTCAGGGAAGTACCGCGCCCAATCACCAGGTTTCAATAAGTCGAGGTAGCTGACCTCGGTGGGGATCCACCCTGGGTCGAAGAAGCCGGAGGCACCGACAACAATCCGGCACGGCCGGACCCGCGCCCGCTGCGCCAGAGTCATCCGCCCTGGAAGCCCGCGGAAAAAGCGATACCACGGCCGAAGATGCCGCACCAAGGAACTCATTCGACCTCTTGCGCGAGCGTTTCTACGATTCCCTTCTCAAAATGCAGGAGGCACCGTGCCATGAGCCTCCCGCGCTACTTCACTTCGACCGCGGCCGAACCGATCACGACTGGGATGTTCGGATAGCCCTCGACGTAGCGCAGGAAGTCCGCGATCTCCTGGCCTTGAAACGCGCGCAGATTCTCCGCCCAGCGGAAGCCGATGCTCTGATAGAGAAGCTCCGCCGTCAGCGTAAACGGACCTTGAGCCGGGCCCAGGTCGATGACGTAGCGCACCACGTCGCCGCCGGCCAAGAAGTCCGCGTCGTTCGCGGCCTCGCCGCGCACCGCGATGTCCGCACTCGCGCTCGCCTTGTCAAACCCCGCCGGAAGCAGGCGATTGTCTTTGACCAGCGAGGCGGCGCGCAGCAGGGTCGTCGTCACCTGGCCCTCGGTGTTGTGGATGATCGCCTCGTAGATCTGCACCTGGTCGGGTGCGGTGATCTCGGTGTAGTGCGGTTCGAAGCGAGCCGGATCGAGGTCGTTGTCGTTGCCGGCGATCGCGCCGCGCTCGTCGAATGCGCCCGATTCGAAGACCACCTTCCCCT
>JAPLGX010000451.1 GCA_026389925.1 Chloroflexota bacterium | reverse complement strand
GACATGGCATAGATGCCGGGAAAAAGCTTGCGATCGCCGCCGCTAAACCGCAGGTAGGTTCGAAAGACCGCTGCCTCGCTAATCCAACCTTCGGAGGCCAGGCGCGAAGCGAGCGTGGTTGCATTCTCGCCCTCGGCAATCGTGAGCGATCCCCCCTGCGCATTGGGTGACGCGCGATTGAGCGCATCGCTTCGCACGCCCAGATAGGTCCCCAGCGCCACGTGCTCGAGCAGCGAGAGGTCGGCTGCGGGCGAACCGATGCGCGCCGGGTCCAACGCGCGGGCAGTCAGGCCGCAGACGAAGAGCCCCGCGCCGAGGGCAAACCCCGCCACCACCAGCACGCCCAGGGCCCGCCAGGGTCCGCGGCGCGCGTTGGGCTTACGCTGAGCCGGCATGGGTGTCGAGGTATTCCTGGAGGATGAAGGCCGCTGCCACCGCGTCGAGGGCTTCCTTCTGCCTGGCACGTGATGCGCCGCGGGTTCCTCGCGCCCCGGCCGCCGCCTGAGTCGAAAAGGACTCGTCGCAAGCTTCAACCTGCAGATCAGACTGTTCGCGGATGGCTTTCATAAGGCGCAGGCCCTTACGCGCCTGAGGCCCGGCCTCGCCTTCGGAATCGAGTGCCAGGCCGACGAGGACCAACCCGGCCGAATGGGCCCTGGCCAATGCGACGATCCTCTCAGCATCCTCACTCAGACTGTGATGGGGCAGGACGAGCAGCGGGCGAGCAACGCTGCCCGTCTCATCGCTCAAGGCGATGCCGAGTCGACGTTGGCCTGGATCCACCGCGAGAATACGCGAAGTCAGAGTCATCATTCAGGGTGCCCCGCCAGACACGGCAGGCGGTGCCAGGGGTGACTCGCCTGCGGCCAGTCTCTGGATGTTAATGCGGATCGGAAAGGCGGGCAACAGCGGCCACCAGGCAGGCGCGAGATGGATCGTGGTGCGGCTGTTCGGCAACTGGCCGGCGATAACGCGCTGCGCACCGGCCGGGGTGCGGTTCGCCAGACGACCTGCGAGGTCGGGGGGAATCGAGGACTCGAATTCCTGCAACGAGAACAGGATGTGGAGCGCCCCCTGCGAATCCTGTTCGACCCTCAGCTCCGCCCATTTCGGGCCGCCGGTATCGTCCGTAATGCCGAGAGCCTGCCGCGCACGGTGGAGGAGAACCTCTTGAGGAACGACGAGCGACTCGGCCTTCGCCTTGATCGTCATGTGGACCTCGTCCACGGCCGTGCCCGCGGAGGCCGAGAAGGATTCCTCTTGACTGCGAATGAGAATACTCCCTTCGACAATCATCCACCCTTGGACCGACGTCTCGCGCTCGAGCGCCTCCCGGATTCTTTGGGCAATCAACGCCTGGGTCTGTGATCGCACGGAGGCAATATCGGCTGCGCTGACAATGGCGCGCGCCGCGGATTGCCCGCCCGACGTGGACGAAAGCTGACGCACTTCAAGCGTATCGTGCGCCGGTCCGACCATTTCCCGAATCCGGCCGGGAGGCAGGTTGCTTTGCGGGCCGGGTTCCACCGCGCGAATGCCCACCAGCGCGCTGGCCTGCGGGTCCAACCATCCGCCCGACAGTGCCTCGAAGTCCATGCCGGAGGTCGGATCGCGAAAGCGGGTGCCTGGCGGAATGGCGACGACCCGCGATGAGTGATTTGCCAAACTCAGTTCACCCTCGGCAAAGGTGGTTGGGACAACAGCGCTGCCTGTGGAAAACATCGCGCCGTCCGCGACGGCCTCGGCGGCCATGGAAGATGCACTGCTCGCGTCGATTGCGACAGTCCGAAGGCTCGCATGGGAGGGAAGGGCGACGTCGACGTCGGCGTGGGGAATTAGAAGGAGGGCAGATGTAGCGAGAAGCGCGAGGGGAGCGAGGAAGAGCGCGACCCTCGCGCGGCGGCCGATGGGCTTGGATGTGGTCTGCCCCTCCTCATCAGCCTCTGTCCTTCCGCGCAATATGCGCATAGCCACAAGATCAGCGGTGAACGGCCGTGTCGAGAAGCGTTCCACGTCCTTCTTGATCTCGCCCGCAACCCAGGCGTTAGATTGCCTCGGTTGAGGGACGTGTGCAACGGTCTCGGGGTTGGGTTTTTCGGCCGCGAGTGTCTCATCGAGTGTGGGGTACGAGGCAATCCCAGCCTGGGAAGCTGCACGCGTGAGATTCACCTCCGATGAGACCAGGCATAGGCTGGCGCCCACCGCGTCGGCCCAACGCGCGCAGAGGGCCAGGTCGAGCCGGCGTAGGTTCGGCGAACTCGCCGGGAGAAGAAGTATCCGTTCTGCCTGGGTGCGCAGAATTTTGTCACGCAGCGAGGCGAGGTCGTCGTGCGGCTCGACGGTGAGGATTTGGTCTTTCACGGGTTGCCGCTATCCTGGCGGCTGTGCTCGCACGGCCGGGGGCTGCTCAGGCGAGTGCGCCCGCAACCATCTGGCAGATGGCCTGGAGCGCCTCAGCCATGCGTGACGGATCGGTGCCGCCGGCCTGGGCCAGCGTAGGCCGGCCGCCTCCTCCTCCGCCAAGGATCTTCGCCGCCGCGCGCGCCAGTTCGCCGGCGTTCAAACCGCGTTGGGTGAGGTCCTCGCTGACGGCCACGACCAGAGTTGGCTTGCCCTCGGGCGCGGCGGCCACGGCCACTACGCCGGAAGGGTAGCGCTTGCGGAAGGCATCCGCCAGCAGGCGTAGTGTGTCGGCATCTGCCATGGCCACGGATGCGGTGACTACTGGGACGCCGGCAATGGACTGCGGGTGGTCCATCGCTCCTTCGAACTCACGCCGCGCCATTTCCTGGCGCTGGTGCTGGACCTCCCGCCGCGTTCGATCGAGATCCTCCACGACCTCCCGAACCTTCTGGTCCAGTTGATCCACGCCCACGCCGAGGTGGGTGGCGGCGTTTTGTAGCGTGCGGTTGCGCGCCTGCAGCAGGTCGACTGCCGCGTGACCCGTCGCGGCCTCGATGCGCCGCACTCCGGCGGCCACACTATTCTCGCTCACGATGAGGAAGGGTCCGATGTCAGCCGTCTGGAAAACGTGGGTTCCCCCGCACAACTCATGCGAGAAGGTCTCGGGCTCTCCGATGGTGATGGTTCGCACGGTCTCGCCGTACTTCTCTCCGAAGAGCGCCATGGCCCCTTCGCTGATGGCCTGTTCGCGCGGTTTGAGCGCCGTGCCAACGGGATAGTTCGCCAGGATGGCCTCGTTGACATAGCGCTCGATGCGCTCCAGATCCTGTTGGCTGACCATGGTGGGATGGGTGAAGTCGAAGCGCAGGCGGTCGGGTGCAACCAGGGAGCCGGCCTGGCGCACATGATTGCCGAGGACGAAGCGCAGTTCCGCGTGCAGCAGGTGGGTGGCGGTATGGTTGCGCATAATATCCCAGCGGCGCTCATCGTCGACGGCCGCGGTCGCCAGGTCGCCCTGGGGCACCCGACCCTGGGTCACCTCACCCACGTGAACGATCAGCCCGGCCGCCGGGCGGCGCACGTCGCTCACGGTGACCTGCCATTTGACCTCACCCGAGGCCGGGTCATTGGAGCGCAGCTCGCCCGTATCGGCAACCTGCCCGCCCGCTTCGAGGTAGAAGCAAGTCCGCCCGAGGACTATCTCCACTTTCTCGCCGACCGCGGCCTTGCTCACGCGCTGGCCATCCTTGAGTATGGCCAGGATAGGTTCAACGACTTCGAATCCGGAATACGGGTCGTATTCCACGCCGCTCTCCGGCAACACGCCCTCAGCCACCAATTGCTGCCGCAGGGTGCGGTAGATCGCCACATCCTCGCCGCCCAATTCGCCCATGGCCTGTCCGGCGCCGGAGGCTTCGCGGTGGATGTCCATCGCCCCGCGGAACGCAGCCTCGTCCACCTCCATCCCGCGTTCGCGCACGACGTCACGCGTAATCTCCAGCGGCAGTCCATACGTCGCGTACAGGCGGAACGCATCCTCACCCGAAAGAGTCTTGGCCCCTTGCGCCTGGTAGGCCTTGAGCGTCTGCTCGAGGTTGTCGATGCCCACGTCCACCGTGCGGCGGAAGCGATTCTCCTCAAGCGTGAGGGTGCGGCCGACCACTTCTTGCGTCTGGACAATCTCCGGATAGGCCTCGCCGTATTCGCGGGCGACGGTCTCGGCGACGCGCGCCAGGAAAGGCTCGGTGAACCCCAGCTTCGACCCGAAGCGTGCCGCGCGGCGAATGATCATGCGCGTCACGTAGTTGCGGCCCAGGTTGCCCGGCACGACGCCGTCGCTGATGAGAAAGGTGGCGGCGCGCGCATGGTCCGCAACGACCCGGTAGGCGGTCGTCATCGCCTCGCGTTGCTCACGCGTATGGCCCGCCAGTCGCTGGATGGTGTCGAGGATCGGCGCAAACAGATCGGTGGCGTAGGTGTTGGATCGCCCCTGAACTAGCATCGTCAGACGTTCGAGCCCCATGCCGGTATCCACCCCCGGCGCAGGCAGAGGCGTGCGGCTGCCATCCGGGGCTTGATTGAACTGCATGAACACCAGATTCCACACTTCCAGGAAACGGCCGTCGGGGTTGTCGTCCAGGTGATACAGCAACTCCGCGCCGTGCAACACGCCGCGTTCCGGCGTGAAGTCGTAATGAATCTCGGAGGTCGGCCCACAAGGCCCGACGTCGGCCATCTGCCAGAAGTTGGTCTTGTCGCCCATGCGCGCGATGCGTTCCTTGGGAACGCGGATGTCGTCAAGCCAGATGCGATACGCCTCCTCATCGCTTTGGTGAACGGTGAAGTACAACCGTTCGGGCGGAAGCTTGTAGACCTGAGTTAGGCACGCGTAGGCCAGGCGAATCGCGTCGCGCTTGAAGTAATCGCCAAACGAGAAGTTGCCCAACATCTCGAAGAAGGTATGGTGGCGCGGGCTGGGGCCAACGTTCTCGAGGTCGTTGTGTTTGCCCGAGACGCGCATGCATCGCCATGCCGGCGTTGGTGAACAGCAGCGTCTGGTCGCCGCCGGGCACCAACGATGAGGATGGGACGATGGTATGCCCGTTGTCGGCGAAGAACTCGAGGAACGCACGGCGTATCTCCGCGCCGCTCATCGGTGTCGCAGGTTTGGGCGTGGTAGAAGCGTGCGTCGTTGGCTTCGCCTTGGGCATCCATCCTCCAGATTGAGTGGGCAGATTATAAGCGATGGGTTGGGGGAAATCAATTCTGGACACCGTGTTCCACATTCTGAGAGCGGACACGGTTGCGCGCCACGCGCCCACTCGACCGCAACGAGGTCCAGCTGGACGAGATTCAAATCAACTCCGGCGACGGTCAGTCCGCTAAGGGGCCGGCGAGTGGACCTCGGGCGCATTGTGGTTGGGCAATCCGCACGGCCGTTGGCGAAACCGCCCCGCGCGCGCGGTGTTACATCTTCTGTGGCAGACCCGGTTTCTCCCATAGCGGGCAGGAGGACTCATGATCGATCGTGTGCTGCGGGCCATTCGTCTGGATGCCAAGTTCTTCCGGGAGGCCGCCGATAGCCGAGTCTGTCGGGCGAGGCGGCGATCATCGCCATCGTGGTCTCCCTGCTGGCCGCGCTGGGAGGCGCGGTCGGCAGTGCGCGCCTGGTTGTGCTTCTGCTGGTTGAATGGGCCAACGGATTGGTCTTCGGGTGGCTGTTGTGGGCGCTCATCTCCTACCTCGTAAGCACGATCTTGGGCGGCAAGAGCGGCGTGGGGGAGATGGCGCGAGTCTTGGCTTATGCGAGCGCGCCTGCTCTCGCTGCTAGGGTTCATCCCGTGCGTTGGTTGGGTCTTCCGCATTGCGGGCTTGGTCCTTTCGCTTGCGGCGGGCGTCCTCGCCATTCGCGAGTCGATGGAGTTTGGCACGGGCCGCGCTGTGGTGACGGCCGTCATCGGGTGGTTGGTGTACATCGCGGCCACCATCACCTTGGCTGTCGTCCTGGGCGGAGCGCTGGTTGCGCTGGGGTGCTCCTTGCCGACCCTCAGTCAATAGCATGGCGCTGGCACTTTGCCTGAGGACTCCGTTTTCGTTGGGAGGATCCCATGGTCAAGATCATCACTGACACCACCGCCGGCCTGCCGCGGGACCTCACCACACAGTTGGGGATCCCGGTCCTGCCGCAAATCGTCGTATTCGGCGAAGAGTCCTATCGCGACGACTCCGAACTCGACACGGCAACCTTCCTGCAGAAGCTGCGCGCGGCACGCGAACTTCCCAAGACGGCCGCACCGCCGCCGGCTCTTTTCACGCCGTTCTTCAAACGATTCCTGGATGAGGGGCACTCGATTATCTGTCTTCATCCGTCGGGCGAAGTCTCTGGGACGGTGCGCGG
>JAPLGX010000170.1 GCA_026389925.1 Chloroflexota bacterium | reverse complement strand
GTGAATGCATTCGCCGACGAGCACGCGGCCGGCGGCCGGTCGCGCTCGCCGATCGCCCCGCAGCCTCTCGACCCCGCCCTCGAGAGTCGCCAGCGCGAGCGGCTTGGCCAACTGCGCGCGGCACGCGATGGCGCCCGGGTGGCAGAGATGCTTGCGCGCGTCGAGCACGCGGCGCGCACGACGGAACCGCTCATGCCGCTCTTTGTGGAGGCGGTGGAAGCTGGAGCCACGCTCGGCGACCTGTGCGGTGTGCTGCGTGAAGTGTGGGGAGAATACCGCCCTGCCTGAGGCCCCCCCAGCCCTCGCGGCCGCTCTCACATGGCGGTTGAGGATTTCAACCATGGCAAGCGTCCGACGCGTAGATCATCTGGCGATCGTTGTCGAAGACCTCGACCGCGCCCTGGCTTTCTGGCGCGACGCTCTCGGCCTGCCCCTCGCCAGGACTGAGACGCTGCCTGAGCAGCAGGCCGAGATCGCCTTCCTGCCGCTGGGTGGGTCGCAAGTGGAGCTGCTGCGTCCGACGGACACTGAATCGGGCATTGCCCGCTTCCTCGCCAAGCGCGGCCCCGGGCTGCATCATGTCTCGTTCGAGGTGACCGACCTGCCAGCCATGCTCCGCCAGCTCAAAGCCCGCGGCGTGCGCCTGATCAACGAGCAGCCCGTCCCAGGAGCGGGCGGCTCTCAGGTGGCCTTCGTTCATCCCGAGAGCACGGGCGGCGTGCTGGTGGAATTGTGTCAGCCGGCAGCGAAACCGCGCCGCGTCCAGCATGGCGCATGAGGTGCCTCCATCGAACCGCTACCATGACCCTCAAGAAAGAAAGCGGGGTTGCCTCCTATGAGGGCAACCCCGCTTTGATGTGACAACTGTCTCGGCACAAGCCGATCGCGGGGAGCCCGCGCCCGTCATTCCGAGGGCGGCACTCTCCCGCGGCAGTTCGGCCTCATCCATCTGGGTGCCGCGCGTTGCGGCCGAGAGAGGCGATCGACGATTCCCGCCCACGGCATTCGTGCGCATTCCGCACACGCGCCGGCAAGCGTAAGGCGTGGTGTGCCCTTTTCCTGGCTGGCTCCGGCCTGGATCTCGCGTGACCTATCGGTTCAACGCCCTTTCCACTGAGGTGCGCGTTTCGCGAGAAAGGCCTGCATCCCCTCTTTCTGATCGTCGCTCCCAAACAGCAGATAGAACAGACGGCGCTCATGCGCCAGGCCTTCACCCAAGAAGCTCTGGTAGGCGTGGTTGACCGCTTCCTTCCCGAGGCGCACGGCCAGCGGCGCGCGGGCGGCGATCTCCTCGGCCAGCTTGAGCGCCTCATCGAGGTAGTTCGCCACCGGCACCACGCGGTTGACCAGCCCGCAGCTCAGCGCCTCCTCGGCCGTGAGCGTGCGCCCGTTGAGCACCATCTCCATGGCCAGAGCCTTTCCGACAGTTCGCGTCAGGCGCTGCGTGCCACCCGCGCCCGGGATCACCCCGATGTTAATTTCGGGCTGGCCGAAGCGCGCGCTCTCGGAGGCCACGATCATGTCGCACGACATGGCCAGCTCATTGCCTCCCCCCAGGCACCAGCCCGAGACGGCGGCGATGATCGGCTTGCGGATGTGCGCCATCTCGTCGAATAGATCGATGTGGTCGGAGGTCAACATCTCCACCGCCGAGCGGTCGGCCATCTCACGGATGTCGGCGCCGGCCGCGAACGCCTTCTCGTCTCCACAGATGACCATCGCACCCACTTCGGCCTGGTCCTCAAAGGCGGTCAGTGCGCGGCCGAGTTCGCGCAAGACTTCTGCGTTGAGCGCGTTACGCGCCTCCGGCCGGTTAAGGCGGATGAGGCCCACCCGTCCGCGCGTTTCGACGAGCAAGTGCTGGTAGGTTGTCATGGCTTCCCTCTCCGTGATGGCGGCCCGCGTCCGCCTCGCTGCGCTCCGTTTCTCAGGCCGGCGCGGCAGGCTGCAGTTCGGCGGTGAGAGCGGCGCGCATGAGTTGTGCCGTGTGTTCCCAGGTGTGCGCCAGCGCGTACTTGGCGATCCAGGTGAGTGTGATCGGCCCGCGCGTCTCGTGTTGGCCCACCCGCGCCCAGTCTGCGCCGCGCAGCAGGAGCATCTCCTTCCGGCGTGCTTCGAGGAATCCTTCGAGCATCTCCGCCAGCGGGCGTGCAGCCTGCCATTCGCTCTGCACCGCCTTTTCGTCGACCACTTCCAGAAAAGGGCGCTCCTCCTGCAGGACGCGGCGCACTCGCGGCAAGAAGATGCGCGCCTCGACGACCCACAGGTGATGCAGTGTCTGATGGACGCTCCATTCACCCGGTTCGGGCGCGGCCTGGAGGTGTTCCGGCGGGATTCGCCCGAGCACCGCTGTCAATTCGTGCGCGCTTCGTCCGAGAAGCGCGAGGATTCGGTTCGCATCACTGGTCACGCGCACAACCTCCCGCCCGGCTTCGGGCGCGCTCTTGATGCAGGGATTCTCCGCTATCTCCCTGGACGGTCAGACCGACGTATTCGCTCGCCACGCGCGATTGATCTCGCGATCGGCATCGACAATGTCTGCCGCCTTGCCTGCGGTTCTCACAGGCACAGTCAACTCCGCTCCGGGCCTTCCAGCAACACGCGATCTGGTCCGCGGCCGGCCTCCCCTGGATAGATCACCCGCGCATCCGTGATCGCTCCGAAGTAATCCGGTTTGGTCTGCCCGAACAGCGAGCGGTGAGGGTTGTAATGGAAGACGCACAACTCGGGAAGTCCGCCCGCCGCCATGACCCGGTTCTTGACCGCGGTGATCGTCCGCCCGGATCCCCACACGTCATCGACGACTAGGATGCGTCGTCCGCGCAAGAGCGCGTTGTCGGGGAACATGATGAACTGCGGCCAAGCCACCAAGCTGGCGGCGCGCGAGACGTTCGGCCGGTCTTCCTCCAATTCAGCCGGGAAGTCGACCGAGGCGATGAGGATGTGCTTGATGTTCAGCGCTTCGCTCAGCAGTCCGCCGGGCACGATGCCGCCGCGGGTGATGACCACCATGCCCTCGTACTCGCCGCGGAACTGAGGAATGAGAACGTCCACCAGGCGGTCCACGTCCTCCCAGCGGAGCAATTCGCGTCGGGTCGGCATGGCGGCTCTCCTTGGGGATGGTGCGCAGCGCACGCGAGGGGCGATCGCACCGGGGTTGGCTCAATCATAGCATCGCGCCTGCCCGCTCACAAACCGCGTGCCTGCACTACCGTTCAGGCGCGCGGGTCGGCCGGCTCACCCACCAGCACGTAGGGCTCGCCGCGCACGTGGGTGAGGAAGAGCGTGCGGCTGGCCTCGCCTCGCAAGCGCAGCGCGTGCTCGAGCTCGCGCGGCTCGAGCGGCGAACCGCGCTTCTTGATCACCACCTGCCCGACCCCGCGCGCACACAGCCACTCACGCAGACGCTTGAGGCCGAAGGGTAGGGCCGCTTCGATGGCAAAGACCCTCGCAAATGGAGACGGCACCAGGCGGCTGGAGGTCAGGTAGGCAATATCCGGGTCGATCTGGGCCGCGCCGATCCGGTGGGCCAGCTCCGCCACCAACCCCGCACGCATTACAGCCGGGTCGGGCTCGTACAAGAAGCCCAGCGGGTCACTCATCGGCGCTGGATCCGGCGAAGTGGCAGCCAGGCTTTCGCCTTGCAGCAGCAGCGTCGCGCGGCGCGGCACGCTGCACAGCGCGCCCAGCCATAGCATGGCTTCCTTCAGTTCGCCGCCCAGCGAAACGAACTCTAACCTCGCCCTCGGTTTGCGGCAGTTCGCGCAGGTCGACCCCTGGCGAGAGCTTGACCCCCATCGGACGCTCGGGCCAGGTGCGGTGCCATTCCAGCACCGCTGGGAGAGGCGGCGAGTAGGCGAGGGTGCTGAACCTCCGGCGGCCCGCCTCACGCCGCGAGGGATCACAGAAGATGGCGGTACGCTCAAGGCCGAGTGTGCGCAAGAAGCCGTGGGACCCTAGATCCGCCTGCACCCGGCGTGCGTGGACGCCATACGCGGCCAGGTTCTCGCGCGCCATGACGAGGCGCAGCTCGTCGCGGTCGACCGCCATGACCTCGCTCACGGCAGCCAGATGCAACGCATCACCGCCGATGCCGCATCCCAAATCGGCCACGCATGGCATGCCCGCGAAGGGCCGCGTGTGATACAGCCCGACCGCCTCGGTCGTGGCCTGCTCCAGCGCCTCGCGCGTGAAGTACATGGCAGACGCGCGCGAGAACTTGCGGCGGGCCCGAGAACGCAAGAGGGCCGTATCCAGCGCGGCACCGGCGAGTGCCCGCGAGGCGCCCGGCCTCGCACGGCGCAGGGCGCTCAACGCCGAGAGGTAGGCTTCTTCGCGTGAGGCGAGACCTTCGGCGGCGCGCAGTAGCTCCTGCCCGCCGGGGGTGAGCAGTTCGTGGAAGAGCGCGGGGTTCACTTACGCGGCGCGGCCACGCCGCGGCCGGCGATCTGGCCGAGCAGCGCCAGCAGTTCGTCCCACTCCTCGCGGAAGAAATGCAGCGTGACGTTTCCCAATTCAAGATGCCAGGTGGGTTCACCGTCGGGTTCTACCGCGCTGTAGACCATGTAGTTGTCGGTTTCCGCGAGCGTCTCGGTGCGAATCTCGGGTGGTTCGGCCATTCCCAACTCCCTCCGGGCATCAGCCCATGCGTATCATCGCGCGGTCTTTCCCTTAGCGTGTCGCAGGCAAACCATGCGGCCGGCGGGCGCGCAGCGCCTTCCAAACGCTTCTTTCTCTCTCAAACCATCGCGGCAGGCGGCTGAGAGGGGCCTGCGAGAGGCGGAGCAGGCTCCTCGACTCCGACCGCATCTGGCCAGGGCGGCATGTCGAACATCTTGGCGTACAGGTATCGGCTGATGCCCTTGAGCGTCGCCAGGATGGGCGCGGCCAGGAGCAGCCCGGCAATGCCGGCCAGGCTGGCGCCCACCAGCGCGCCAACGATGACCAGCACCGGATGCAGCCCCACCGAGTTGCCGATGATGCGCGGCACCAGCAGGTTGTTTTCCAGTTGCTGCAGCACGATTGCCGCGACTGCAATCACAATGGCATACACCAGAGGCGTCAGCCCCAGCCAGTTGGTGGGCTGGAAGAGAGCGATCGCCACCGCCGCCATCCCATTCGCCAGCGGCCCGATGATCGGCACGAACTCCACCAGGCCGGCCGTAATGCCAATGACCAGCGAGTAGCGCAGCCCGAGGGCGGTCATGGTCACCCCCACCGCCAGGCTCATCACCAACGCCAGGATTGCTTGCCCGCGCAGGAAGGAGTTCCAAATCGGGCCGAGTTCGGAGAAGAGGCGTTCGGCGTCTTTGCGGTACGGCGGCGGGACGATGCGCATGACCGACATCTCGACCGCGTACAGGTCGTGCAGGAGATAGAACGAGACGGCCAGGATGAACACGATCCAACCCAGGAACTGCACTGCCGAGGAGGCCGCATCGGTGGCTCTACCCGCCAGGCCGCTCCCCAACTGCTGGGCGCTATTGACCAGCGGCGTCTCAAATGTCGTCAGGTCGAGGGTTGAAAGGTCAATCGTGTAAGGCCCGATCATGAACGGCCGGGCCGAGGCTTCGCGCAGAAAACGCGGGGTGTTGCGAATGAGGTCCTGCATCCCGCTCATCAGGCCGGTCATCTGCTGCTGGATGAGAAAGCCCACCCCGCCCAGGATCGAGAGCAGCAGCAACACCAGCACAAGGTAGATGAGGCCGACCACCACGCGCCGCGGCATGTGCGAACGGCGCACGATCCACCCCACCACCGGGTTGAGCAGGTAGGCCAGGATGAACGACAGGATGAGCGGGCTGACCAGATTGTGGAAGCGGATGAGCAGCGCCGCCACCAGGCCCACCCCCACCACGGCCACAAAGGATTTTGTGCGCGTGGTCCAGCGGGGCGAGCCGGCAGGCTGGTTGATCACGGTGACAACCCCCAGGGGAACAGCACGGGGCGAGCGGAGGCTCGCCCCGTGCACACACAGCGATTAGTTGCGGCCGCGTCCGCCACCCGGGCGTCCACCACCTGGGCCGCCGCGCCCGCCAGGCCGCCCGTCACGCGAGCGCGAACCCGATCCGCCTGAGGGTCGCCGGTCGCGTTCCAGCGCTTCTTCGGCCGTCCAGCCTTCCAGCACGGCCTGGCGCGAGAGGCGCACCTTGCCCTCCGGGTCGATGGCCGTCACCATGACCGTGATCTCATCGCCGACCTTGCACACATCCTCGACCTTCTCGACTCGCGTCGAGTCGAGCTGCGAGATGTGCACCAGGCCGTCCATATTGGGCAGGATCTCGACGAACGCGCCGAAATCGGCCACGCGCACGACCTTGCCGGTGTAGATGCGCCCCACCACCGGGGTTTCGGTGAGCGACTCGATCTCCTTGCGCGCCTTCTCCGCGCTCGGCCCGTCGGTGGCGGCGATGAACACCCGCCCGTCATCCTCGATATCGATCTTCACCCCGGTCTCTTCCTGGATCCTGCGGATGATCTTGCCGCCGGGGCCGATCACCGCGCCGATCTTTTCCGGATCGATCTTGAGGATGGTCATGCGCGGAGCGTGGGGCTTGAGTGCCGGCCGCGGTTCAGGTAGGCAGGCACGGATCTTTTCGAGGATCGCCAGACGCGCCGTCTTGGCCTGGGCCAACGCCTCGGCCATGATGCGCGGCGTGATGCCCTTGATCTTGATGTCCATCTGCAGTGCGGTGATGCCCTGCGAGGTGCCGGCCACCTTGAAGTCCATATCGCCCAGGTGGTCCTCCACTCCCTGGATGTCGGTCAGGATGGCATAGCGCTCGCCGTCCTTAACGAGCCCCATGGCGATGCCCGCCACAGGCGTCTTGATCGGCACGCCGGCATCCATCAAAGAGAGGGTCGAACCGCACACCGAGGCCATCGAGGTCGAGCCGTTGGATGAGAATACCTCCGAGACCAGGCGCAGGGTGTAGGGGAACTCCTCCATGTCGGGCAGCACCGGCACCAGCGCGCGTTCGGCTAGCGCACCATGACCTACATCGCGCCGCGACGAACCGCGCAGCGGGCGCACTTCGCCGGTGGAGAAGGGCGGGAAGTTGTAGTGATGCAGGTAGCGCTTGAGGTCGGTCGGCGCCAGGCCGTCGAGCTCCTGCGCTTCGCGCGGCGTGCCCAGCGTGGTGAGGGTCATCACCTGCGTTTCGCCGCGGGTAAAGAGGCCCGAACCATGCGCCCGCGGGCTCAGGTCCACCTCGCACGAAATCGGGCGGATGGCGGTCAGCGTGCGGCCGTCGGGCCGCGCTCCGTCGTTGAGAATGCGCTGGCGCACTTCATGGCGATAGATATCGTGGAAGGCCTCGCGCAGATCGCTCTCGGCCATATCCGCGTCGTCGGCGAAGCCGGCTAGCACTTCGCCCTCCAGCGCGTCGAGCACCGACTGCCGTTCGATGCGGTCCATCTCGTCGCGCAGCATATCCGCCAGGCGCGTGCCCACCTTTTCCGAAACCGCCGTGCGTAACTTCTCGGTCAGGGCAAACGAGGGATAGCTGGATTTCGGCTTGCCCAGCTCGCCGGCCATCTTCTCTTGCAGGTCGATCAGCGGCTGCATCGCGCGATGCGCCAGCTCGAGTGCCTCCACCATCAGGTCCTCGGGCACTTCACGCGCACCTGCCTCCACCATCAGCACCGCATCGCGCGTCCCAGCCACGCGCAAGTCGAGGGCCGAGCGGTCAATCTCATCGTACGTGGGGTTGACCACCCACTGCCCCTCCAGGCGCGCCACGCGCACCGCGGCCACCGGGCCGCCCCACGGGACGTCGGAGATCGTGAGCGCGGTTGAGGCGGCCACAATGCCCAGGATGTCGAGTGGATTCTCGCCATCCGAGGAGAGGGCATACATGATCACCTGCACATCGTTGCGCATGTCTTTGGGGAAGAGTGGCCGCAGCGGGCGATCGGTCAGGCGCGCCGTGAGAATGGCCGCCTCCGAGGGCCGCCCTTCGCGGCGGAAGAACGAGCCGGGGATACGCCCGCCGGCATACATGCGCTCTTCGAAATCCACGGTGAGCGGGAAGAAATCAATCCCTTCGCGCAGGGTCTTGCTCATGGTCGCGGAGGCGAACACAATCGAATCGCCGACGCGGACGGTGACCGCGCCGCCCGCCAGGGCGGCCAGCTTTCCCGTCTCGATCGTGAAGGTCTTGCCCTCCACAACCGTTTGGAAGGATCGTGCTTGTGGCATTGTCAGCTCCAGTGGCGGTCGTGCCGGTTAGGGACTGGGAGCCGGCCGTCAACGCACCATGCGCTGCCGTTCGCCCTCCAATACCCAACCATGGCGGCCGCCTAACCTAAGTGGGGATTTTGCGGAACGTTATCCGAATTATCATTGTAGACGAGAAGAAACGATTGTGCAAGGTTGCCCGATCGGTGTTGTCCGATCGGTGCCTCGTTGGGGCAAGCGCAGGACCTCTTTTTGATATCCCACGCCTTACCTTTGGCCCACCGCTCAGGCCTGCGCGCCTGCGCCGGACTATCGCAGTGGCCGCGAGTCGTATCGGAGTGTGGTGACCTGGATGGGCATCCGTCGCGCATCGCGGGTCTAGATCAAGACAGGCCCCGTATGGCCCCACCTCCCACTGCCATTCCCTGCGCCCAATTTGCGCGCCATTGACAATCCGACAGCACTTCTCTACAATTACCAATAGAACGACGGGGAGCCCGTAGACCGGGCTGAGAGGAGGGCGCCAAGCCCTCGACCCGCTGAACCTGACCCGGGTAATGCCGGCGGAGGGAGAAACGAGGCGCAGTTACCATCACCCTCCCCGGCGGAGGGTGGTTTTGCATATGGTGCATGAACGCACGGTCATCTTCGCCAATGGCGAGGTGACGGATCCCATAGCGGTGCGCGCTCGTCTGCGCTCCGGCGACTGGCTCATCGCGGCCGATGGCGGGCAGCGCCACCTGCAGGCCCTCGGCCTCGCCCCGCATCTGCTCATCGGAGATATGGACTCGGTGGACCCGGCCGAGCGCGACGCCCTCGAACAGCAGGGGACGCAACTTCTCGTTTATCCCGCCGATAAGAATGAAACCGATCTCGAGCTGGCGCTGCTTCACGCCCAGGCTCAGGGCGCGCGGGAACTCCTGGTGGTTGGGGCGTTCGGCGGGCGCCTGGATCAGACTCTGGCCAACATCGCCCTGCTGGCCATGCCTGAACTGCGCGAATGCACGACGTGGCTCACCGACGGCCGCACCGACGCCGTGCTCGCGCGCGGCACCCTCCGCCTGCACGGCCAGCTTGGCGACCAGATATCGCTGCTTCCGCTCGGCCAGGAGGCCCGCGGCGTTCGCACAACCGGGCTGCGTTACTCGCTTCACGGAGAAACGCTGCAGGCCTACCGCTCCCGCGGCGTCAGTAACGAGATGATCGCCCCTGCCGCGGAAATAACCCTCGACTCGGGGCTGCTGGTGTGCATCCACTCCCGGCGCCAGGAAATCCCTTCGGCGGCACCGGTTGAGAGTGTGTCATCGTAGGAGGTCGACATGAAACGCAGTAAAGTCTTCTTCTTCGGGTTGGCATTGCTCTCGCTCGTCGTAGGGAGCTGCCGGCCGGCCGTACCGGCCTCGGGCTCCACGCCCGCACCGCGCATGCTCAACATCATGACCCACGATTCCTTCGATGCGAGCACCTCACTCATCGAGGCCTTCGAACAGTCGCACAACGTCCGCCTGAACATCCTTAAGAGCGGCGACAGCGGGGCGGCCCTCAACAAGGCCATCCTCTCCAAGGATGTGCCTTTGGCCGATGTCTTCTTCGGAGTCGACAACGCCTTCCTTTCGCGCGCCCTCGGCGCCGGCATTTTCGACGCCTACGACGCTCCAGCGCTGGGCGCCATCCCGAGCGCCTTCCAGCTCGACCCGCAACACCGCGCGCTGCCGGTGGATTACGGCGATGTGTGCATCAACTATGACAAGGCCTACTTCGCCTCCCATAACCTGCCCTTGCCTCAGTCTCTTGACGATCTCACCCAGCCGGAGTATCGCGGTTTGCTCGTGGTCGAGGACCCGGCCACCTCCTCACCCGGCTTGGATTTCCTGCTGGCGACGGTCGCCCACTTCGGCGATCCGGGCTACCTCGATTTTTGGAAGGCGCTGCGCGCCAACGGCCTGGCCGTGGTCGACGGCTGGGAAACGGCGTACTACACCAATTTCAGCGCCGCCTCCGGATCCGGGCCTCAGCCGATGGTCGTCTCGTACGCCTCCAGCCCGCCGGCCGAGGTGGTCTTTGCCGATCCGCCGATCAGTGAACCACCGACCGGCGCGCTCATCGGTCAGGACATGTGCTTTCGCCAGATTGAGTTCGTCGGCATCTTGCACGGCACGCCCAACCGCGACTTGGCCGAGGCCTTCGTCGATTTCATGCTGTCGACGCCCTTCCAGGAAGACATGCCCCTCAAGATGTTCGTCTTTCCGGTGAATCCGCAAGCCGGCCTGCCGGAGGTCTTCTCTCGTTTCGCGGAGATACCTGCCCAACCGGCAACGCTGGCGCCCGAGGAGATTGCCGCAGGCCGTGATGCGTGGATCCAGGCTTGGCATCAGGCGGTCCTTGAATGATGGCTGGCGCTGGTCGCGTGCCGCAGGCTTCGTACGGCGCGGGAGGGTCGCGGCGATTGCTCCTCCTGCTCGTCCTGCCATTGGCGTTTCTGGCGCTCTTCTTCTTTTATCCGTTGCTCTCGATTTTGCGCCTCAGCCTGTCCGCGGCGGGTGAGTCGCAGCCGCTCGTGCTCAGGTCGATCCTCGACCCCTTGGGGTTTACGCTGTGGCAGGCTGCACTGTCTACCGTGCTGACTTTCGCGGTCGGCTTGCCAGGCGCCTATCTCTTCGCACGCTTCGATTTCCCTGGCAAACGGTTGCTGCGCGCACTGACCACATTGCCCTTCGTGCTACCCACGGTGGTGGTCGCGGTCGCCTTCAATGCGCTGCTCGGCCCGCGCGGCTGGCTCAACCTCGGGCTGATGGCCCTCAGCGGGGCGAGCGCGCCGCCGATCCAGTTCATCAACACGCTATGGGCGATCCTTGCGGCGCACGTCTTCTACAACACAGCGGTCGTCTTACGGCTGGTCGGCAACGCCTGGGCGCATCTGGATCCGCGCTTGACGCATGCGGCGCGCGTCCTGGGCGCGAGCCCCTGGCGTGCGTGGCGGGAGGTCACTCTGCCTCTATTGCGCCCGTCCATTCTCGCGGCGCTGGTGCTGGTATTCCTGTTCGACTTCTCGAGTTTCGGCGTCGTGCTGATGCTGGGCGGACCGCGCTTCGCCACGCTGGAGGTGGCCATCTACACCCAGGCTCTGCACCTGCTCAACCTGCCGCTGGCCGCGCTGCTCTCGCTAATTCAGATCGCCTGCACGCTGTCGCTAACCACGCTCTATGCCCGGCTCGCCCCGCAGGTGTCGGCGCCCAGCGCACCGCGTGCCGCGGAGGAAGCTTCCCAGCGCCCGGTGGCTCCCCGCCGGCGGTTGGCCGCCGTGCTGCTGGTCGGGCTGCTGCTCGTTCTGCTCGTGGCCCCGCTCGTTGCCCTCGCGGCACGCTCCATTGCACGCCTTGAGCCGGATCGCGGCCAGCGCACGAGCGTGTCCGCCGGTCTCACGCTGTCCTACTATCGCGAGCTGTTTGTCAACCGGCGCGAGGCGTTGTTCTACGTGCCGCCTATCGCCGCGGTGCGCAACTCGCTCGGCTACGCCGCGGCCACCGTCATCATCGCTCTCGCCCTCGGGTTGCCGGCGGCCTCGGCCCTGGCCCGCGCCTCCCGTTTCGGCCGGCAGGTGGATGCGCTGCTCATGCTGCCGCTGGGCACCTCGGCCGTCACCCTGGGGCTCGGGTTCGTGGTGGCGCTCGACACGCCGCCGCTCGACCTGCGCGCCTCACCGCTGCTCGTGCCCCTGGCCCACAGCCTGGTGGCTTTGCCCTTCGTTGTGCGCACACTGCAACCGGCGCTGGCCTCGATCCCCGAGCGCTTGCGCATGGCCGCCGCAACGCTGGGGGCCTCTCCCTGGCGCGTATGGCGCGAGGTGGATCTGCCGATCGTCGCACGCGCCGCGTCGGTGGCGGCGGCCTTTGCCTTCACCATCTCGATGGGCGAGTTCGGCGCCACCTCCCTCGTCGCTCGCCCCGAGTACCCCACCGTGCCCGTTGCCATTTTCCGCTTCCTCTCCCAGCCCGGGGCGCTCAATTACGGCCAGGCCCTGGCCATGGCCACTCTGCTCATGGGTCTGACCTTGGCCGGCATCCTGGTCATCGAACGCCTGCGCCTGCCCGGCGTGGGAGAATTCTAGAGGCACGCGAGGAGTCCACCGTGCTCGCGGTGCGTGAGGTATGGAAGAGCTATCTGGGGGCGCCGCTGTTGCGCGGCATTTCCTTCCACCTGGCACGCGGCGAGACGGTCTGCCTGCTCGGCCCCTCCGGCAGCGGCAAGAGCACGCTGCTGCGAATCATCGCCGGGCTCGAGCCGGCCGAGGCCGGCCAGGTGCTGTGGGAAGGAGAGGATCTCGCGCCGGTCGCGCCCCACGCGCGCGGCTTCGGCCTGATGTTCCAGGAGTACGTGCTCTTCCCCCACCGCAACGTGCTTGAAAATGTGGCCTTTGGGCTGCGCATGCAGAACCTGCCCAAGGCGGAGACCGAGACCCGCGCGCGTGAAGCTCTGGCACGGGTCGGCCTGGCGGATTTCTCCGAGCGCAGGGTGACCGACCTCTCAGGCGGCGAGCAGCAACGCGTGGCTCTGGCGCGCGCGCTCGCGCCGCGCCCGCGCCTGCTCATGCTCGACGAGCCGCTCGGCTCGCTCGACCGCGGGTTGCGCGATCAGCTGCTGGCCGACTTGCGGCACATCCTCGCCCTGGATGGGACGCCGGCCTTGTACGTCACGCACGACCAGGAGGAGGCGCTGGCCATCGCCGATCGGCTGTTGCTCATCCACGATGGGCAATTGCAGCGCAGCGGGACGCCGGCCGAAATCTATGCCGACCCCGGCGACGCATGGGTGGCACAATTCCTCAACATGGGCACGCTCGTGCCGGCGCGCGTCATCCGCTCCTCGCCCTTGCTGGCACAGAGCGATCTTGGGGCCCTCGCGCCGCGCTGCGCGCACGCCCATCATGCGGTCGGAGACAACCTGACGCTGCTGGCGCGCCGCGCGCCGGTGACCATCGAGCGCGCGGCGCGCCGACGATACAACGTCGTTCGAGGAATCGTTCAAGAGGTGTTGTTCAGGGGAGACTCTTACCGGGCGACACTGGACTGCTCAACCCATCGCGTCGCGTTCGATTTACCTCACCCGGTGGCGCCCGGCACGGTTCTTTCCATCCACCTTGCGCCTGAGGCTGTCCTGTGTCTGATGTGACCGTGGTGAAGCGCGATTGGCAAGGCCGGGAGGTCTTGCGCTGGACAGGGCGGGCCATCCACATCGACGCAGATGAGATTGTCGTGGATGCGCGCTTCGCGAGGCCTACTCTCAGATTGCCGTACCTCACTTTGGCCCAGGGCGATCGCATGCTCGAACACTATTACACCCGCCACTGGTACAACGTTTTCGAGATTTATGCCGGCGAGTCGTCGCAGCTCAAAGGCTGGTACTGCAATATCGCCCGTCCGGTGCGCATGCACGGCAGCCTGATCGAGAGCGAGGACTTGGCGCTCGATCTCTTCGTCTCGCCCGAAGGCAAGACTCTCCTCCTCGACGAGGAGGAGTTCGCCGGGCTGGTTCTCTCCCACGAGGATCGCGCCCAGGCCGCCGCCGGCCTCGCGGACTTGCAGGCCCTCGCTCGGGAGCGTCGCCCGCCGTTCGAGGCTCTGGCGCAGCGGGGGCGATCGCTCGACAGGGGTTAGCCGCCCCCTCGAGCCGTGCCTCCCCGCGTAGGAATGGCAAGGGCCTGGCTTACGCCAGGCCCTTTGGATTCATCGAGCGAAGATATCCAAACTCAGGCCGCCGGCGGCATCTCAGCGGGCGCCTTCTTGCGCAGCGTCACCAGCCCAATGATAACCGGAATGGCGATCAGAATCAGGCCGCCGCAGATGCCCGCCACACCATACCACGCCGGTGTGGCCCCGCTGGAGGTGGTGCCCATCAAATCGGTGGCATACGTGCCCAGCCCCACCGCCGCGAGCACGCCGCCCAAGCATACAAAAAGCCCCGGGCAGCCGCACAACAGCGCCGTGGCAACGGTCAGGATGATTGCTGTCGTTCGATTCATCGCATCTCCTCCGAAGAATGGAATACCACGCGTCGCATATCGTCAGCCTTTGCCGGCGGCCAGCGACTCTCACCCCGCTCGGCGCCAACCGGGGCAAATTGTAGTCCTGACTCGCCGATTCCGCTATGGCCTATTCACGAGGGAGGATCAGGCACGGCTAGGCGGCTTCGCGGGCCTCGCGGTTGGCGCGCCGCCAAATGCGCCAGATGATCCAGGCGGCGACCACGCACAGAAGCGCGCCCAGGAACACCGGAATGACCACGGCCAATACCGACATCACCGTGGCCAGGATATCTTCGCCGGCACTGACAATCGGGTTCGCAGCTCCGCCCGTGGTAACGGTCACCGCCGGGCGGACCGCCAGCGCCTTGACCGCATGCACGCCTCCGGCCACCAGCAACCCGGCGACGATGGCCACGACCGGATGGACCTCGGTGATGACATGGGCGCTGGCCGCAAAGACCACCGCCCCGGCTGCCGGTCGCACAAACGACTGGATGATGTCGTTGATGTGGTTCACCGCCGGAGCCTTGTCGGCGAAGATCTCGATCAGCAGCAGCACGCCGAGTATGCCAATCACCCACCAACTGGTCAACGCGTCCCACGGCGCCGAGAGCTTGATCCAGGGCGTGAGCTTGGCCATGAGCGCCACGACCAGCAAGGGGATGTAGGCGTTCAGCCCGGCGCTGGCCGAAAGGCCGAAGGCCGAGAGAACCCCAAGCAAAGAATCCATCTTTCTCCTCCGCACGCCATGGTGCATCCAAGGGATGCACCCGCGGCCCATCGTTTGCTGTGCATCCTACCACACTCGCGATCGACCTCGAGCGCGGCATCCTGCAACGGCCTCAGTGTCCGTCGCCCTTCTCGCCGGACGCATATCCTCGACCGTCTGTATGATCTACGCAATGCTCGGGGCGAGGGTTGCGGCTTGTGCCGGCTAGCCGCCAAGGGGCAGCCCACCCCACGTGCCGGTCAGGCTGAAGCGCAGCATGTCAATGGCCGCGATGTGAAGCAGAGCCAAGGTGAGAGCCGCGAGGAGGTGCGGCCAGGCCTCGATCAGACGGACAATTCGATTCTCGCTGCGCAGGATGACCAGCCACAGCACCAGGTAGACGCCGCACAGCGTCGCCAGCACGCCGATCACGCTGAACAGCGCTAAGGGATAGAGCAACAGCGCGTTCTCGGGCAGCACCAGGCCGATGAGGATCGGCGCTGCAGCGAGATACAGCGCCAGCTCGCCGAAGCGGCCAAGAACTGGCCGCGTGTCCTGCTCGCGCCAGAGAGTCTGATTCACGGCTGGCAGGAGGAAGACCGGCAGGACCAGCCCGACCAATGTGCCCGTGGTGAGACGCAGCCAGTTGTGGGGCGTGTACAGTGTGGGCAGCGTGCCGAAAAGCGCAGCGTACGAATTGGTGCCGTCCACCACCCAGGGCACGACGAGTGCGGCCAGCACGAGGATGAGCGGCGTCCGTGGCCAGCCGGATCGCCTGCCTCGGCCTGCAGCGATGATCAGCGCTGTCCCTACGAAGACGCCCAGGAACGTGCCGGTGCATCGCGCGCACAGCGGCAGCGCGCGCTCGCCGAGATGAAACGAGCGCAGCTCGATGCGGTGGCACACGGCGTAGGCCACGCCGTCGGCGGCGCCCAACAGGCCATGGGGTGCAAGGTAGAGCGCTCCGGCCGCGACGAAGATGAAGGCCAGGACAACGATGCGCCGCAACCAACGTGCGGAAAGACCCGGCGGTTGCCCCGCCGCGTCGGACAGTGGCCCGGCCTCAGGCGATGTCGTCATGGGGAAGGTGAGCTCTTCGGCGTTCCTCGCCGCGTGCAACCGCACGCGTCACGCAGCCAGCAGCTTATCGAGCTCCCTGCGCGAGGCTTTCTCGATCTCGGTGTGCAGGCTTTTCCCGTGCGAATCCATCGTCACCACGGCCGGGAAGTCCGCCACTTCAATCACCCACATCGCCTCGGGCACGCCAAACTCCAATTTGAGGACGCCCTGAACGCGCTTCACCGTCTCGGCAATGAGCGTGGCCGCCCCGCCGATGGCGTGCAGGTAGACTCCCGGCACCTCGCCGCAGGCCGCCAGCGTGCGCGCGCCCATGCCGCCCTTGCCGATCACGGCCCGCGCCCCGAAATGACGCATGACCTCGCCCTGGTACGGCTCTTCGCGGATCGAGGTGGTCGGCCCGGCGGCTTTGAAGACGTACTGCTTTGTCTGCAACCCGGCCACCACCGGCCCGCAGTGGTAGATCGCCCCGCCGCGCAATAGGTCCCGCAGCGCGGCATAGGTCTGTTCATCGTCACCGCTGGGCGTGCGCGTGCGGCGAATGTAGGTATCAATCATCCACTTGTGCGCCGCGTCGCGAGCGGTAATCATCACCCCGGAGAGCAGCACCGAGTCTCCCAGGTGCAGGTCGCGAATGGCCTCTTCGGAGAGCGGCATGTGCAGCGGTATCATGCAGTCCTCCTGTGCCTACTCGATGGTCGGGTTGTCGCCGCGGACGGTCAGCCGCCGCCGGCGATCGGCCCAGCACATGTACGACACAGTGACAAAGTAGCAGGCCGGCAGGCGGTGTTGGCTGGTCATCTTGACCCCCAGCACCGTTGTCGCGCCGCCAAAGCCCATCGGCCCCACGCCCAGCCGGTTGGCCTCCTGCGTCAGCTGCGCTTCCATGCGCGCCAGGTCGGGGTTGGGGTTGGTGTCGTCCAGTCGACGCAACAGTTGCTGCTTGGAGGCAGCATACGAGGTGCCGCGGTCGCCGCCGATGGAGACGCCCAACACGCCCGGCGCACAGCCCAGCCCCTGTGCCTGGTGGACCGCATCCAACACGGCCCGGCGGACGCCCTGCAGATCGCGATCCGCTCCCAGGCGGTTATCCGGCAGCGAGTACTGCGCGCCCACGTTTTCGCACCCACCGCCCTTGAGCAACAGGTCGACCGTCAGGGTGTCGCCTTCGATTTCTTCAAAGTGCAGGCTGGGAAAGGCCTCGTCGCCCAAGTTTGTGCCGCTGTTCTTCCCGCTCAGGCTGTCGACCGCATTGGGCCGCAGGTAGGCTTTCTCCGTGGCGCGGGAAACCGCCGTGCGGATTTGCTTGCCCAGCGCGCGGCTGCTCCATCCCGCCGGGTAGCGCACGAAGAAGATCGGGGTGCCCGTATCCTGGCAAATGGGCGAGCTCTTCTGGCGCGCCAGCTCGACGTTTTGCAGGATGCTCTCCAGGGCGCCGCGAGCCGCCGAGCCGGGCGCCTCACGATCGTGCGCCTCACTGAGCGCGCGGCGCACGTCGGCCGGACGGTCGGTGGAGGTGCGCCGGAGAAGTTCTACGAATTGCTCGGTCAGGTCCTGCATGCTCTCCCTCCGCACGCGCAGGTGAATGCGTGCCTGGATTCTGCACGGGGGATGCCTCCCCGGGGAGTGACAAACGGCAGCAACGCGCCGATGACCGTCGTCCTGATTGTCGGGTCCTGCACTAGGATGCCGGCACGCTCCAGTCCCCGCCAAGAATCAACTGCACGTCGATGCCTTGCTCAAGGCTGACCTGGCTGAGATTGTTGCCGGGAGCAATGCGCATGAGTTCCACCAGGTAGCGCACGGTATACGGCATGCCGCTGAAATCGATCACCTGGGTGGAGGGGTAGTATCCGGCGGCATCGCCGACGGTGATGTTGGCCTCGGGAAATCCCATGCGCGCCAGATAATCCTTCGTGGCGCCGGCCAGCCCCGGAACGCCTGAGCCATTGAGGATCTCGATTTTCGCCCCCTCCTTGGGTGCCAACTCGGCCGGGTTCGCCACCGGGGTCAACGGCCCCGGCGAGCCGGCGGAGGTGAAGATTTCATCCCGCAGGGCGCGCACCTTGTCCAAGTTGGGGATGAGCACGTCGAGGTCGTCGATTCGCTGCATCGACTGCAGTTGGTCCGGCCCGATCGTGCCGGCGCGGATGTTGTCGCGAGAGACATCCTTGGCCGACCAGCCCAGCGAAAGGATTTGGTCGATGGTCAGGTTGGTCCGGACGCCGCCCATAGCCGTGTTCCACAGGTTCGGCGCACGCGCGATGAGCAGCGGCAAGGATTCCAGGCTGAGCAGTTTGTCGCGAACCGCGTATATCACTTCTTGCTGACGGCGGGCGCGGTCGAAGTCGCCACCCTCCGAGTTGCGCGCGCGGGCATAGGCCAGCGCGGCCGCACCATTGAGGTGGTGCCGGCCGCGATGCAGGCGGATGGTGTTGCCCGGGCCGATCGGGTCGATGCGCAGTTCCTCTTCTGGGACGTCGACCTCGATGCCGCCGATCTCATCGATGAAGGTCATGAACGACCCGAAGTCGAGCACCGCATAGTAATCGATCGGCACGCCCAGGAGGGTCTGCACTGTTTGCATCGCCAACGCCGGCCCGCCCCCGGGCAGGCGGTAGGCTTCGGCATCGAAGTAGGCCTTGTTGATCTTGTCGTAGCCGAAACCGGGGATCTCCACCCACAGGTCGCGCGGGATGGAAAGGATGCCCGCGTTCAGGCTCACCGGATCGAAGCTGATGAGCATCATCGTATCGGTACGCGGCGGGCCGTCGCTGGCCTCTGTTTCGCGATAGTCGAGACCCATGACCAGCACCGTGACCCGCTCGACGCTGTTCCAGGGTTTGGGTGTGGGCCCGGCCATGAGGCCCGGCGGCGGGGTAATGCCCGGCGCCGCACTCGTGGTCTGCGCGGCGGGAGAGAAAATGCCCGCCAGCCCGCCGCTGCCCGCGGCGACGATGTTGCGCACCAGCGTAAAGGCAAAATAGGTCGAGGCCGCCAGGGCCACCACAAAGGCTGCACCCAGCCCCCACAATCCCCAGTTGACCGATTTCATCTTCTCGGTTGGGATCTTCGGCACGCGCGGCGGTCGGACCTTCGGCAGTTTGGGCTCGCGCTGTTTCGGTGTTGGAAGATACGACATTCCCCAATCCCATTGATTTCGTGCGGTTGTGCGTTCTGCTATGCTTCGGACGGTGGATTATAACACCCGCACTTCGGCCAACACCGCAGCGCGTTGGAAGACCGTGCACAACACCGCAGGCAGCTCAGCGTGCCTTCGTATGCCTGGGGTGCAGGAGGGCCACACCGATGGTGGCCTCGCTTCGCCAGCTCGAGCCCTTGAACCCTCGAAGACCAGTTCATCCGCCTGCTCCCCTTGGCGGCCGCCCATGCTCGAGCACTCTTCGATATCGGGCGCGCCGAAGACATCTGGCGATTCATGCCGTATGTGCGGATGGACTCACTGGCGGATATGGAAGCCTGGGTGGCCCTCCTGCTCGAGCGCCAGGCCCGCGGCAGCGATTTGCCTTTCATCGTCTTCCATCGCAGGCCAGGGTTGTGGGCGCCACCCGCTTCATAAACGCGGACGCAGCCAATCGGGCCATCGAGACCGGCGGGACCTGGTACGCCGCAGGATATCGCGGAACAACCGTCAACCCCGTGGCAAAACTGCTTCTGCGGCACCATACCTTCGAGCACCTGGGCTGCATCCGCGTGCAATTCCGGACCGACCTGCGCAACGTGCACTCGCAGCGCGCGCTGGAGCGGCTGGGCGCCGTTCGCGAGGGTGTGTGGCGCGAGCACATGCTCCTCCCCGACGGCCACCGCCGCCGTTCGGTCGTCTACAGCGTGCTCGAAAACGAATGGCCCACCGTGAGGGCGGGCCTGATGCAACGCGTGGCCGAGGGCGCAGCGGATGCCGCTACTTGAGGATGAATGAAAGGACGATCATCGCCACCACGAACGAACCGGCAATCAGCGCGATGCGGCGCAGGTCCTTCTTGATGTGTGAATAGTCCGGGTTAAAGGTTTCCGAGCGGGTCGGGCGCACCATCTTGCGGCTCATACACTGTCTCCTCAGAGCGAATTATACCGCGCCCTTAGTTCTCCACGAGTTCGGCGGTCAC
Source organism: Chloroflexota bacterium (assembly GCA_026389925.1). GTDB lineage: Bacteria > Chloroflexota > Anaerolineae > Anaerolineales > RBG-16-64-43 > RBG-16-64-43. The sequence continues at coordinate 14,371 of JAPLGX010000170.1, read as the reverse complement.
CACGATGCGCTGCGTGTCAATCATGTACAGATAACACGAGATCAGCGTCAGCGTTGCCCGCGGGCTGGCGGCCATCACCTCGACCTCCGTCGGCGCCACCAAACGCCATCCGACCACGCGGTAGGTGTACACCTGGCTGGCCGTCGAAACGCGCACCTCGTCGCCGGGCGCCAACTTGTCCAAGTCGCGGAACACCTCTCCGTAAATGTCGTTGTGCCCGGAAAGCACCATGTTGCCCAGGCGCCCCGGATCTGCCGACCCAATGTGATGGCCGACACCCTGCTTGAGTTGCTGCCAGCCGTCGCCTTCCACCACCGGAATGGCCAGCTTGCCAATTGCCGGCACGTCCATTAGCAGCGCCTGTTCCGGCCCACTGGTGGGTGCCGCCGGTGCCGGCATCGATTGCACGAGCGCGCGCAGGTTGGCAGGAATCTCATCCTGGTTGGGTTGCGCGCCGCCGGGGGAATTGGGCGGGGTGTGTCCTGAGGGCAACACCACGGCCGTGATCAGAGGCGTGGGCGTGGTGCGTCCAAGGGCCGAAGAGACCTCGCGGTTGAGCCGGTCGAGCAACCCGGCCCCGTTGATCAGGACCAGCGCCAAGCCAACGGCGGCCCCGACCTCGACAAACAGCAGCAGCCGGTCGAGCACGCGCCGCGAGCGGGAGGCCGGCTGGCCGGGATGGGTGGTCTGGCCTTCGTCCGCGGGCGGTGAGGGCAGCGGGTGAAGCGCGCGTCCAGTGCGGCGGAATTGCTCAAGCCGCTCGCGTCGCTCGGCCAGGCGTTTGGCCGCGAGCAGCCGTTCGAGTTCCCGGACCGAGAGATTCTTAGGATCTTTGGATGCCATGCCCGTCCCGCTCTGCACGCGATCGATGCGCAGAGTGCGCTCACTCCCTGGGGTGCACAGATTATGCCTGGCGTTCTTGGGGTTGAATCGAGAAGCGTGTCCGCTGGGGGGGCCAGGTCCGCCCAGCTAGCGGACCGGCTTGGGCAGTTCGTCCCGGCTAGGCGGCGCAAACAGCGCCCGCGCCTGGGCGACCGGATGGTACGAGACGCGGTGCAGCGGTGTGGGTCCGAGCCGCTCGAGGGCGCGCCGGTGTTCAGGTGTGCCGTAGCCCTTGTTGCGCGCCCAGCCAAACTCAGGGAAGTTCTCATCGTACATCATCATGACCCGATCGCGCCACACCTTGGCCACCACCGAGGCGGCGGCAACCGAAAGCATGCGCGCATCGCCGCGAGGCAGGGCCGTTTGCGGGAGCGGGCACTCGGGCAATTGCAGGTAGTCGATCAGCAGGTGATCGGGGCGCACGGCCAGCGCGTCGAGGGCGCGCCGCATTGCCAGGCGCGTCGCGCCGATCGGTCCGAACTCATCCACTTCGCCCGGGGCCGCGCTGCCCACCGCCCAGGCTTGGGCCACGGCCAAGATTGCCCCCGCCCAACGATCTCGCGCGGCGGGCGTCATGGCTTTGGAATCGCGCACCCCACGTAGCATTCGCGCGAGGCCCTCGCGCCCGGCCGGGAGCACCACGGCGGCCGCGACGAGCGGCCCGGCCCACGCACCTCGCCCCACCTCATCCAGCCCGGCGACGTGCAGGCAGCCGCAGCGCCACAGCCCGGCTTCATGGCGCAGGTTGGGGCGGCGAGGGTCGTGAGGTGTCATACACGCCGCGCATCCAGTTCACCCGGATGCGCACCAAGTCTGCCAGCATGCGCAGCGAATCGGCCGCCACCTGCACCCGGCTTTCGGCCTGGTAATACCAGGGGATCGGCACATCGACGATAGAGTAGCCCAGCCGGCGGGCGAGCAAGAGATCCTCGACGTCGAAGGTCCATCCCTCGAGCACCTGGCGCGAGAAGACATCTTGCGCGGCCCGGGCGCGGTAGCACTTGAAGCCGCACTGCGTGTCTTCGAAGCCGCGTAGCACGATCAGTTTGACGGCTTGGGCGAAGACCCGGCCCATCAAATGCCGGTAGGCCGGCTCGCCGAAGCGGCGCGCGCCCTGGGCCTCGCGTGACCCGATGGCCACATCCGCCTCGACCCGCGGCGGCAGAAAGCGGCCCAGCTCTTCGATGGGCATCGACAGATCCGCATCGCACATGAAGCGAAATGCGCCGCGCGCCGCCAGCATGCCCGCGCGCACCGCTCGCCCCTTACCGGCCTGCGGCACCGAAAGCAGCCGCAACTGGGCGAAGCCGGACCGCGCGCGCTCGATCACCGCCCGTGTGCCATCACGGCTTCCGTTCTCCACAAGGATGACTTCGAATGTATAGCCCTGGGTGCGAAGGAACTCTTGGAGGCGGCGCAGCGTGGAGGGCAGGCGCTGTTCTTCGTTGTGCGCCGGGATGACGACCGAGAGGAAAATCTCTTGCGCCATGTCCGCCGGATTGTATCAGAAAGACAGCCCGCAATCGGGTGCCGAGGCGAGGCGCCGACAAGTTGCGCAGCAATATTCCGCGCGCTCGCCCCCAGGCACCTGCCTGAGGCTGAGGGCGGAGAGCATCCATCCAGGGCTGTCAGTGCCGGGAGCGGGTACCGTGCTACAAGGGGAAAAGGGTGCGGAGGGGGCCGCAGGTGCGCCAGCGGTCAGCTGCCGACCAGCGAGTTGATGACCACCTCCCTGACCAGCGCACCTAAGACACACAGGTTGGCCAGGCCCAGCAGCACCAGCAGCAGCACTTGCCTGCGGGTCAGGCGTCCGCGGCGTTCGGCGTTGCCGGCCCCCGCGGCGGGCGTCTCGCGGCTGTCGGGTTCCGCCGCAGCGACAAGTGCGGTGGGCACGGTCGGAGCAGAGGCGCGAGGCAGCACGGGCACCGCGGCCTGCACCGGTTCGGCCTCAATCGGCGCCTCGTCCTTCGGCCCGCCCAGCGCCCGGGTGATATCTTCGACCACCGCCGGCGAGAGGATCGGCCGCAATTGCATCAGGCTGGTCGCATAGTTCTCGACGCCGTCGGCGAGCACCACGCGCAGCGAGGTCTTGATGTTCTCGATGTAGGTCTCGGGCCGGGCCACGATGAGCGTGGGCTCACCCTCGGGCAGGTTGATGCCCTTGCTGGTGACGAAGCGGCGCACCGCATCTTCGAACAGGCGCAAGCGCGAGGCCAGGTTGGGGTGCGCGCTCTTAAACGTCCCACTGCCTGCCAGCGTCATCCACTGGCCGGCCTTGGCGCGGTAGGTTCCGCGCAGCGCGGTCGTCATCATGACCCGCACGCCGATCGGGCCGATGAGAATGAGCGGTACCGGCTCATTGCTGGTCGAGATGGGGCAGTTGCGCACCAGGACATAGTCGTCGCCGAAGACTTTCGCTAGGCGGCGTGTGATGTCCTCCTGAGCCTGCACCTCGGCTTGCCAGCCGAGGCCTTCCATAAAGACGGCCTGCAAGCGAGTGGAGAGGGAGATATGGCCGCTGGCATCACGGAACGACGACCGGTCGATAATTCGCATGTCAGCCTTCCGGTGGGCGGGTCATCCGCGATTATACGTCCGCGCCATCAAACCCGCCACAAACAAACGGCCGCCAGCGGATATCGCGGGCGGCCCGGCGGTTTGTGCGATCGGGCAGGCTAGTGTTTGACGCCTCCGCGCTTCTCAAGCTGGCGCACAACCATGACCACGCGCCCGCGAATCTCCACCTGCTCCAAATTGTCGACGAATATCGGGTTCATCTGGGGGTTGGCCGGCTGCAGACGCACCCGCCCGTTCTCGTAGAAGAAGTACTTGAGTGTCGTTTCGTCGCGGTCCTTCAACCACACGGCCACCATCTCGCCGTTGCGCGCCTGCTGCTGGGGTTTGAGAATGACGTAGTCCCCGTCGTGGACCATGGCGTCGATCATCGAATCGCCTCGCACGATCAGCGCGAACAAATCCCGGTCGCGCGGCAACAGGTCGCGCGAGATGGCCAACGCTTCGTCGGCCCCAAACAGCGGCTCGGCCACGCCTGGGACGGGCATCGGCTCGCCGGCGGCAATGTAGCCCCACACGCGGATTGAGCGCAGTTGCGCCGTATGCGGGCGGATGCCGCGGGCCACCCGCGGATCCCGATCCAGGATGCCCTCGCGCTGCAGGCGGTCCAGGTTATAGCGCACCACCGAGAGCGAGGGGATGCCGACCTTCTTCATGATTTCACGGTACGAGGGGGCATACCCATGCTCGGCGAAGTATTCCTCAATGTACTTCTTCATCTCGGCCTGGCGGGCCGTCAGATTGCCCTCGCCCATGGTGACCTCCCCAGGCGCCTGCCCCCCCGTGTTGCCAGAGGCGGCCTGGACGCTTCGCGGCATGCTCTTCACTTCCCGTCCGGCTCACAAGCGGCCGCGGCCCGGATGTCGGCAGGTTTTCCACATACTACACGAACATCCGTTCTGTGTCAAGGGAGAAGTCGTTCGGCCGGCTGGAGGGCCGCATTCAGCACGAACCTATTGTTCTTCGCCTGTTTCGGGGTTGACGCCGATCTGCAGATCACCCGCGGCCAGCCGCGCCATCATATCCGCCAGGTTGGCTTGCAACCCAGGAGTGATCCACGGCGTGGAGAACGGAGCGTACCCGAGCCCCCCGTTTTCAATACTGTAGGCGAGCGGCTCGCCAAATGCCTCTCCCGCCAGGAAGCGCGGCAATGCCTCGGTCAGGAGCAGCTCAGGATGCACCTGAACCTCGCCCAAGAGGTTCCCCGCCGCGTCCGGCTGGCCGCGCAGCACTTGTGCGCCGAAGCCCGCGCGCGAACCCGCCACACGGACCGGATGAGTGGCGAGCGCCAGAAGCGCGCCATCGCCTGCCGGGCTCGGGAATGCGCCCGCGCTATCAACATAGCGCGGCAAGAGCAGCTCGGCCACGGCTGCTCCAGCTTCAGCGCCCGCCCCCTCGGCCACGCCCTCTTCGAACAGCCAGCACAACGGGCAGGTGAAGCGCACACCATGGATGAAGGCGTTGCGGACCAACGTGCCGCGCACGCTGCCCGGCTCGCCTATCCACCCCACGCGATTGTTGGTGTCCGCGATGCCCACCAGCGCGCCGGCCAGAAACGCCGCCTCGTCTTCTCGCACGCGCGGACCGATCACCAGCAGGTTGGTGCTCGGCTGCACCTCCGCTTCGTCGATCGCTACCCAACGCAGGTCGGGGTGCGCCGCGGCGGCCTGCGTCATGGACGCACCCAACCCGGTCGCGATACTGACCACCAGTATCGGCTCTTCGGCCAGCGCCTGGTCCAACATATCCGTGCCCGCGGCCAGCCGCGTCAGGTTCCAATCCTTCTCGCGAGCCATCGCCTCCAGCGCCGCCTGCGCCGCCAGGTGCGCCGGGTTCTCATCACCGGAGGAGGTCAGGAGGAGGACGCGTGGTACGGCCCGTGCGGTGGGAGCTTGCGTGACACTCGCACCGCTCGCGATTTCGGGCGAGGGCGAGGCCGCGGGCTCGCGTCCGGGCGCCGTGCACGCCGTGAGGGCGATCGCGACAGCAACCCCGACCAGCGCGAACGCGCACGGCGCGTGCCTACTGCTCGTCATCGTCGTCCTCGGGGCCCTCGCTCCCCTCGTCACCGTAATCGATGACTTCGCGCGGCTGGGCCCCCGGCTGCGGCGGGCCGATGATGCCGCGCTCCTCGAGCGCATCCATCAGGCGCGCCGCGCGCGTGTAGCCGATGCGGAAGTGGCGCTGCAAGCGCGTGGTGGAGGCTTTGCGCCACAGGCGCACGATGTGGATGGCCTTTTCCTGCAGCGCGTCCTCGCCCTTGGCGGGCGTCTCTTCCCACAATGGCGCCTGCTCCAGATGCACATCCGGCGGAAAGGCGCTCGACGCGCGATCGACCGCCGGACCCTCTTCCCCCTCGGGCGCGAGATCGCGCCGCGCTTCGCCGAGCTGCGCCTGGCGCGCCTGGTTCGACTGGCGCCAATAGTTGACCAGATGAACCAGCTCGGCTTCCGAAACGTACGCGCCTTGCAGGCGCACCGGCGCCGGCGAGTCGGGCGCCTGGAACAGCATGTCGCCGCGGCCGAGGAGCCGCTCCGCACCCGGCTGGTCGAGCACCACGCGGCTGTCGACCATGGAGGCCACCGCGAATGAGATGCGCGCCGGGAAGTTGGCCTTGATCAGGCCGGTCAGCACATCCACCGACGGGCGCTGGGTCGCAATGACCAGATGAATGCCGGTCGCACGCGAAAGCTGTGCCAGGCGGGTGAGGATGCGCTCAGTTTCATCCGGCGCCATTAGCATCAGGTCGGCCAACTCGTCGATCACCACCACCCAGGAGGGCAAGCGCTTCTCACCCAGGGCGGCAGCTTTCGAGTTGAAGTCGTCCAGGTTGCGCGCGCCCGCCTTCGCGAAGCGCCGGTAGCGTTCGTCCATCTCCCGCGTGACCCACTGCAGCGCCCCCACCACCCGTTCGATTTCGACGATCACCGGCGCGAGGAGATGCGGGATGCCGTTGTAGGAGGTCAGCTCCACGCGCTTCGGGTCGACCATCAGGAAGCGCAGCGTGTCGGGCGTGTTATGCAATAGGAAGCAGCTGATGAGCGCGTTGACACACACCGACTTACCCGAACCGGTCGTGCCGGCAATCAGCAGGTGCGGCATGGTCGCCAAGTCGCCCACAACCGGATGTCCCGACACGTCCTGACCGAGGGCAAAGCGCAGCGGCGAGCTCTTCTTGTGGAAGGCCTCCGATTCGATGACGTCGCGCAGGCTTACCAGCGAGATCTCGCTGTTGGGCACCTCGATGCCGACGTATCCCTTGCCCGGCACCGGAGTCTGCAGGCGGATGGAAGGCGCGGCCAGTGCCAGCGCCAGGTCGTCCGCCAGGGCCCCGATCTTGCTCACCTTCACCCGTGTGCGTTTGCCGCCGCGCACCTCCACAAAATCGGGTTCGACGCCGAACTGGGTGATGGTCGGGCCGCGATTGACCTCGACCACGCGCACCGGCGCGCCGAAGGAGGCCAGCGTTTCCTCAATCAGCCGCGCGCGCTGGCGGTCGAAATCATCGCTGGCGGAAGCCTCCACGCCCGGGTTGAGCATCTGCGTCACATCCGGCAGATTCCACGGAGGCAATTCCGGCACGCCGATAGCGCGCGCCGGCAGGCCGGGCGCAGGCGGCTGGGCCGCGGGCGGTTTGGCGGGAGACACCTCCGCGCGGGACGGCGCCGCATGCGGAGGGTGCGCCTCTGGAGCTGCCGCAGACGCAGCGGGCGGCGGAGCCAAGGGCGAGGGGAGAGACGACGAGGGCTGCGGCGTTGGCTCGCGCAGCGCGGACATGCGCGCCGCGATCCAGCCGCCTGCTCGAGCAAGGACGCGCAGAATATCCGTCAGCGAGATACGCAGCGCGAGGATCAGCCCGACCAGGAACCAGGCCACCAGGACGAAGATTGTCCCGGACCAATCGAAAAGCCGCAGCAACGCCACCAGCAGCAATGCGCCGGCGTATCCGCCGCCTCGCCCGAATTCAGCGTGCTCCAGGAGAGTCGCGGTGCCAAAAGCATCGAGCACGGCGTGGAAGACGGCCAGGAGATTGAAGTAGAGCAGGACTGCACCCAGTACACGGCCTGTTCCCGGATGCGGCAGGGAGTCGCGGAACTGGCGCAGGATGAGCCATGCGCCGAGCGCCACGACAACCAGCGGGACGACGTAGGCCCCCCAGCCGAAACCCTGACGGATGAGGAAGGTCAGCTTGTAGGTGAGCGACCCCGGCGTGGCGGCAATCAGCCCGAGCAGCGCGAAGCCGCCCAGCGCGACCAGGACGAAACCGAGGATGTCCAGGCGGCGGTCGAGAGCCGACACGCTGCCGGGTGAGCTGCCTCGCGATGGCGAAGCGCCTCGGCGCGAGGGCGCCGAGGTGCGTTTGGCCTTGCCACGATTGGAAGATGTGCCCACTGGGGGTCAGGGTCCGAAGGACGTCTCGTGCGTCTTGAGGCGGCAGATTATAGCACAGCGATAGTGCCCGTCTGCGGCATGAGGCGCCGATGCTGCGCACGCAGCGCGGCCAGGCCGCGTTGCGCCTCCGCGCGAGTCGCCATGCTACAATAATCGCATCGCAGGTTGAGCAGCGCGCCGCGGCCATCGCCGCCTCGGCCCATCAAACCTGCGGCGCGATTGATGCCCGACCTCACCCATTGGCCACGCTCATGACACTGCAACCCTCACCGTCCACGATCATCGACACCGCATACCTCTTGCGCGCGCTCAGCCCGCAGGAGCGCACGGAGGTCGGCCGCTTCTTCGTCGAAGAACGCGTGGCGGGCGGCGAGGTCATTCTCGAGGCGGGGCAGCCGGGCGTGGGCCTGTGCCTGATCGCCAGCGGTGCGGTGCGCGTGATGGGGCCGCCGCGCAAAGCTCGCCGCAGCATGCTGCTCGGCGAGGGCGACCACTTGGGTGAGGCGGCGCTCGTGCGCCGGGCGGAGCCTTTCACGGCGATTGCCGAAACGCCGCTGACCCTGCTGCGTCTGCCCACGGCCCATTCCGCCTCACTGCTCACCCGCGCCGCGCACCTGCGGCCGAGCGTCCTGCTGGCCTTGGCCAGCCGCCGGCTGGCGCTCAGCCAGGATTGGGAATGGCTTGGCGCGCAAGAGGCCATCCACCTGGCCACACGCCGGTCGAAGACCGTGCTGGCCCTCTCGCTCATCCTGCCCTCGGCGATCGCCGTTCTCAGCCTGGGCGCGCTGGCCATGATGCTGTTGTGGCGGGATGCTCCGGGGTTGTTGCCCTTGCCGCTGGCCGGGCTGGGTGTGGCCCTACTCAGCGGCGGCTGGGTCGTGTGGGATTGGCTCAACGACCTCTTCCTGGCGACGAATCAGCGCCTGATCGTCATCGAGCGCCTGCCGCTCATATATGAAGACCGCACCGAAGCCCCGCTGCGCACGCTGCTGTCGGTCGAGGTGGACTCCTCGGCCATCAAGCACTGGCTGGGTTTTGGCAGCGTGGTGGCGCGCACCTTTACCCGGCCCGTGATCCTGCCCGACGTGCCGGATCCTTACCGGCTGGCCCAATGGATAGAGGCGCTGGGCGATCAATTGCGCGCGCGCCAGGAGCGCATGCAGCGGGCGGAGATTGAATCGGCCATCGGCCAACGTCTGGATCCCTCTCGTTCCGAAAGCGAGGCCGCTGAGACAGGCACATCCGGCGCCAAGGGGTTGGGCATGCGGGTCGAGATGGGCGATCGCATCATCTATCGCAAAGACGCGTACTTCTTGGTCAACGATTTGGCCATGCCGCTCGCGGTGCTGGTGATGGGCGGCGTGCTGCTCGTGCTGCAAGCCTCCGGCTCGCTGTCCTTCGCGGGTTGGATTCCCTGGCTGGTCGCCGGCGCGCTTCTGGCGGCCGGCCTCGGCTGGGGCGCTTACGAGGTGATCGACTGGGCCAACGATCTCTACATGGTCACGCCCGACCAGATCATCGCCCTGCACCGCACGCCCCTCGGCCGCGAAGACCGCCGCGCGGCCTCGCTCGGCAATATCCTCAGCCTGGAGTACGACCGCCCCGGCCTGATGGCGCGCCTGATGAACTTCGGCAACGTGATCGTCACCGTGGGCAACGTCTCGTTCGTCTTCGACCGTGTACACGATCCGGTGGGCGTGCAGGAAGATATCTACCGCCGCATGGAGGCCCATCGCGCACGGCGCGAACAGGAGGACCGCCAGTCGCGCGGCGAGGAAATCGCCGAGTGGCTGGATGCTTATCATCACGTGACGCAGAAGAAGCCGAACCCTACCGGTGGGAGAGAATAGGTATGGCTGTGCGGGAAATCCTGACCGCGGCGCACCCCGCCCTGCGCAAGAAGGCGCGCCGCGTGAGCGAGGTGACGCCGGCCCTCGATAAGCTCATCGACGACATGATCGAGACCATGCGCGAGGCGCCCGGGGTCGGCCTGGCCGCGCCGCAGGTGGGCGTGAGCCAGCGCGTGATCGTGGTCAAGTACGCCGAGAACGAGGAACAGGGTGAGCCAGCCTCGGACGATAAGGCGCCTGCGCCGCGCAAACTGTTCGTCGTGATCAACCCCGAACTTGTGCGGCCAAGCGTCGAAACGGTGGTGGCTACCGAGGGCTGCCTTTCGGTGCCCGGCTACGCCGGGGAGGTGGAGCGCTTTGCCGAGGTCTCGGTGAAGGGCCTCAACCGGCGCGGCTCACCGATGCGCCTGCGCGCCCGCGGCTGGCTGGCGCGCATCTTCCAGCACGAGGTGGACCATCTCGACGGCGTGCTATACACCGACCGCGCGCAGCGTGTGTGGGCGCTGGAACACGAAGAAACGCCGGACAATGTGTGAGGGATCCCCTCGGCGTACAAGCGCAGCGCCAGGCAGTTGCCTGGCGCTGATGATTCCCCGAACAGGCTGGGATGACGGGGGCTAGCCCAGGTAATCGCGCAGCGTGCGGCTCGAGCGCGGGTGGCGCAGCTTGCGCAGCGCCTTGGCCTCGATCTGGCGCACCCGCTCGCGCGTGACCCCCAGCCGCTGGCCGACCTCCTCCAGCGTGTGGTCGCGCCCATCCACCAGGCCGAAGCGCAATTCGAGCACCTGCCGCTCGCGCTCGTTGAGAAACGCCAGCGCGCTGTGGATCTGCTCGCGCAGCAGCTCGCGCGAGGCCGCATCGAGCGGGGTCACCACGCTTTCGTCCTCGATGAAATCGCCGAGCATGCTGCTTTCCTCGGCACCCACCGGCGTTTCGAGCGACATGGGCTCCTGGGCCAGGCGCAGGATGCGCTCGACGCGTTCCACCGCGCGGGTTACCTTCTGGCCCAGCGCGGGCGGCAGCGATTCATCCGCGGCGCGCAGGCGCATCACCTCCGCCGTGTCCGCCGCATCCAAGAGGTCCATCTCCAGCGCCAGCTCTTCGCGCGTGGGTTCGCGTTCCAACGTCTGCACCAGGTGGCGCTGCGCGCGCATCAGGCGGTTGATGGTTTCAACCATATGCACCGGGATGCGGATGGTGCGCGCCTGATCGGCGATGGCGCGGCTGATGGCCTGGCGAATCCACCAGGTGGCATAGGTGGAGAACTTGAAACCGCGGGTCGGGTCGAACTTCTCCACGGCGCGCAGAAGCCCCAGGTTGCCCTCCTGCACCAGGTCGAGAAAGGCGATGCCGCGGCCGATGTAACGTTTGGCCACGCTGACCACCAGGCGCAAGTTCGCGCGGATGAGCGCCTTGTGCGCCTCCTCGGCGCGCTGCTCGATCAGGCGCAGCTCCGCCTCCAGGTTGTCCACCGCGCTGCTGCCGCGAGTGGTCGGTTTGCGCTTTGGCAGCCACACCTGAAAGGTGCTCTTGATCGGAGGCGTCTTGCGCTTCTTGAGCCCTGCCTGCAGCTTGCGGGCAAGAGCCTCCGGCAGGAGATACAGCGCGACGAACACGTCGAAAGCGTTCTGGGCCACCTTGTTCCACGCCGGGTCGCGGCCCCATGGCCCGCGTTCGAGCCAGGTGCGCAGGTATGAGGGCGCGCTATCTTGCCATGCCGCGCGCAGATGGAAGGCTTCGTCGAGGAGCGGGGCCAGTTCCGGCAGCGGCTGGCCGAGGCGCCGCGCATCCTCGCGCAAGTGTTTCCAATCGCTGAGCAGGTCGCCGTACAATTCGAGCAGGAAGAGCGTGCCGGGCGGCAGGCTGCATTTTCCTGGGCCCAGCGCCGTCAGTCGCTCGCGCAAGGCGCGCGCGCGGCGCAAGGCCAAAAGGCGCGCCGCCAGCCAGGTCTCCTGATCCGCATTGAGCAGATGCACCTGGCCGATTTCACGCAGGTACATGCGCACCGGGTCGTCGGCCAGTTCGATCGTTTCGAGGACCTCTTCGCCCTCGATCTCCTCGCCCACGCCTTCGTCTTCGAGGGTTTCCAGCTCCTCCTCGTTCACCTCTTCTTCGGCGCCGTCGGAGGGTGTCTCCTCCTCTACCAACACGCTCTCGTCGGACTCGGCGTCCTCCTCGATGGGCGCGCCTTCGGGTGCGGCGAAGTCGGGCGGCCCCTCCAGGTCGTCAATCTCTTGCGGCGAAGAGTCCGGCCGTTGTCGTGGCATTCAGAATGCCTCCAGCCCGCCCTCACCAGATGCGGGCCGCGCCAGGGGCAGCGCGGGCAGGCCTCGAGCCAGGGCGACATCGATACGTAGGATGTTCTCGCGAATCGCATTCATGCGTTCCAGCGGCGCGTCGCCCGGCTCCGGGGCGGCGATCGGCGCTCCGTCCACTTCCGACTGGGCTTCCTTCTCGAGGATGTAGAAACGCAACTCGCCCAGCCTGCGCTCCAGCGCCTGCCGTCGCAGGCGCAAGAGACCTCCCAGCACATCATCCGCATCGGCCTCTTCGCCGGCCTGGAAGCGCTCCAAACTCGCGCGTGCCGCGGCCAGCGCCTCAGGCGCTTCGTGCGCGGCATGGGTTTCGATGAAGATGGCCGGGTCGGTTTCCTCCTGAGAGAGCGAGCGCTGGATGATCTCAAGCAACCACTGGCTCTCGGCCGTGGTGAAATCCTCTACGCCGGGTCGCGCCAGCCCCAGTTCGCCGAAGATGCGGTTGGCGCGAAAGAGGAGCAGCGGCTGGCGCACAAGCGCTCCCAGGCAGAAGGCCTCGCGGCTGGATGCCTTGGCAGCCATGCCTGCGGCCGGGGCGGCGGGCGCCGAGGGTGCCTCGCCGCGGCCGCCGCGCATTGTACTGCGGCGGGCCGGGCGCCGCGCAGGCGCAGCCTGCAGTGAAGCCAATTCCACCCGCAACAATCGCGCCAGCTGCTGGCGATAGGCGTCCCGCTCAACCGGGTCGGCGACATCTTCAATGAGCGGCAGGATGCGCGCCGCGACCTCGGCTTTGACCTTGGCCTCGTTCAGGTTGCGGCCCTGGGTAATGACTCCCAGCACGTGCTCCACCACCGGCCGCGCCTCGGCAATGCGCTGGCGCCAGGCCTCGCGATCCTGCAGGATGAGTTCATCCGGATCGAGCCCGGCAGGCAACGTGGCCACGCGCAGGTCGGCTTGCAGCCTTCCCTCGAAACGGACCAATCCACGTGCATCGAAGACGGGCTCGCCTTCGCGCTCGAGCGTCTCGCGCGCCAGGTCCAACCCGCGCAGGGCAGCCGCATCGCCTGCCGAATCGGAGTCAAGCGCCAGGACGATGCGCCGCGCGAGGCGCTTGAGCATGCGCAGCTGGGCTTCGGTGAGGGCCGTGCCCATCGGCGAGACCACATTATGGAAGCCGGCCTGATGCGCAGTCATCACGTCCAGGTAGCCCTCGACGATGACCGCCTCCTCCTGGGCGCGGATGGCACGCGCGGCGCGATCCAGCCCGTACAACAGGTGGCCCTTATCGAAGATCGGCGACTGCGGCGAATTGAGAAACTTGGGCACGTCGTTGGGGTCGACGATGCGTGCACCAAAGCCACACATCCGCCCGCGGGGATCGCGGATGGGGATGGTGATGCGGTTGTGGAAGCGGTCGCGCAGTCCACCGCCCTCGGGCGTGACCACCAGCCCGGCCTGCTGCAGATCCTCATCGGTGTAGCCCTTGCCGCGAAAATAGGCCACGCCGTGTTCGCGCCCGGCCGGGGCCAGACCGACCTGGAATGCTTCCAAGGTCTCGTCCGCGAGACCGCGCCCGTGCAGGTAATCCCTCACCGTGGCGCCGGCGGTGGAGGTGAGCAGGTAGTTGCGATAGTACGTGGCGGCCAGTTCCAAGAGGCCGCGAAGATGCTCGTAGGCTTCTTCGGCCCGCTGCTCATCGGGCGTGCGCGGATGAAGTTCAATGCCGGCCCGCGCCGCAAGCTGGCGCAGCGCCTCGGGGAAGTCCCAGCCCTCTTTCTTCATGACGAACTTGAAGAGGTCGCCGCCCTCATTGCACGCGCCGAAGCAGCGCCAGGTGCCGCTGTCGGGGAAGACCACAAAGGCCGGGGTGTGAACGTTGGGGTGAAACGGACAGAAGCCGATGTAGTTCTTGCCAGTGCGCCGCAGTCGGACGCTCTCGCCCACCAGCTCGACGATGTCGAGGCGTGCCTTGATGTCATCAACGGCGGTCATCAGCTCTCTCTTGGGTGATGCCCGAGGGATTATACCCGCATCGCCTCGCGTATTGGCCGGGACTCATCGCCTGCCGTCCGCTGCACACCGGCGAGTTCCATCCGCGCACGGAATGCCAGCGGCGGCACTTGGCGCGCCGCCGCTGGCCGTGCTGCTCCACTGCCGGGGCTTCTTCAGGGAACAAAGATGCTTCCGCGCAGCGGCTTGTCGCCTCGCTCGCCCACGCCGAACTTGCTGCCGTCCGGCGCCTGCAGCATCCAGTAGCTGGTATGGGTCCCGCCCTCGTAGGGTGCGATCATGATCACGCCGATAAACATGTGATCGCCGGGCGGCACCTCTTTGGGGAAGGCCACCCAATTGGGGCCGCTCATGTGCTCGCCGCCGTAGAAGACCAGGCGGTAGTCGCGGGTCCAGGTGCAGGTGCCG
>JAPLGX010000072.1 GCA_026389925.1 Chloroflexota bacterium | reverse complement strand
CCGCGGAGGCACGCCGGCGGGTGATGGGTGATGGTTCGACGCTTGTGCCGCGGTCCGAGCCGGCCAAGCGCGCTCCAGCCGTGCGCCGCGCAGATTTCCTCGAAATCGCCGCCGCGCTGAGCGAAGAGCAGGCGCGAGCGGAGGCCGGCCGCTGCTTGCGCTGCGGCGTGTGCTCGGAATGCAATCAATGCGTGTTTGCGTGCCGCGCGGGCGCCATCGTTCACGATGATCGCGAGCGCGTGATCGACCTCAACGTGGGCGCGGTGCTGCTCACGCCAGGGCTTGAGACGATGCCGGGCGATATCCGCCCCGAGTACGGCTATGGGCGCTATCCGAACGTTGTCACCAGCCTGCAGTTCGAGCGCATGCTGTCGGCCTCCGGGCCGTTCGCGGGGGTGGTCAAGCGTCCCTCCGACGGGGCTCACCCGCACAAGGTGGCCTGGATCCAGTGCGTGGGCTCACGCGACTGCAGCGAGGCCCTGGCGGGTCAGGCTGGATCCTACTGCTCTTCGGTGTGCTGTATGTACGCCACCAAAGAAGCGGTCATTGCCAAGGAGCACGACTCGCGCATCGAACCGAGCATCTTCTACATCGACCTGCGCTCGTTCGGCAAGGGATTCGATCCGTACATCGAACGCGCTAAACATGAGCACGGCGTGCGCTACATTCGTTGCCTCGTCTCGTCGGTGCGCGAGGTACCCGGCCGCCGCAACCTGCGTCTGAGCTTTGTGACCTACGAAGGGGAGCAGGCCAAGCGCCCTGTGGTGCACGAGGAGCAATTCGACCTGGTGGTGCTCTCGGTGGGCCTGCGCCCGTCGGAGGGCACGCGCCAGATGGCCGAGCGCATCGGGGTCGAGCTCAACGAGTTCGGCTTTGCCCGCACGGCGAAGGGCAAGCCGGGCGAGACGATGCGCCCCGGGGTGTTCGTGGCCGGCGCCTTCGCCGAACCGAAGGACATCCCTGAGACGGTGATCGAGGCCTCCTGCGCGGCAGCCCAGGTGTCGGCGTTGCTTGCGCCGGCCCGCGGCACCGAAACGCGTACCCCCGAGTATCCACCCGAACGCGATGTATCCGAAGAGGCCGAGCGCGTGGGCGTCTTCATCTGCCACTGCGGCATCAACATCGGTGCGGTCGTGGGCGTGCCGGAGGTGGTGGAGTACGCCAAGACTCTGCCCGGCGTGGTGTATGCCGAACGCAACCTGTACACCTGCTCGCAGGACACGCAGGAACGCATCGCCCAGCGCATTCGCGAGAACCATCTCAACCGGGTGGTCGTGGCCTCCTGCACGCCGTGCACGCACGAACCGCTCTTCCAGGATACGCTGCGCCGCGCGGAGCTCAACCCGCACCTGTTCGAGATGGCCAACATCCGCGAGCAGGACTCGTGGGTGCACCGCGGCAATCCGCGCGCGGCCACCGAAAAGGCCAAGCAACTAGTGGCCATGGCCGTCGCCAAGGGGCGCAAGCTCAAGGCCATCACCCGCCAGAGCTTCGACGTGGACTGCCGCGCGCTGGTGATCGGCGGCGGGCTGGCCGGGCTGAGCGCAGCCCGCTCGATTGCCAGGCAGGGCTTTGAGGTCTCCTTGGTGGAGCGCGAGGCCGAGCTGGGCGGGAACCTGCGCCACATCTTCACCGCGCTGCCTGGCGGGGCAGACCCGCAAGCCCTGCTCAGTGAGGCCGTGGCGGCAGTGAAGGCGGACCCGCGCATCACGCTGTATACCCGCAGCGAAGTCGTCACCCTCAGCGGCTACCGCGGGCACTTCACCAGCACGGTGCGCGTGGCCGACGGCTCAACGATCGAACTCTCGCATGGCGCGCTGGTGGTGGCCACCGGCGGGCGGCAAATCACACCCCACGAGTATCTCTACGGCCAGGCAGCGAACGTCTGGACGCAACGCGAGTTGGAGGAACGCCTGCTCGACCCGGCCTTCGCGACAGGCCTCGACGGGCGATCAATGGTCATGATCCAGTGCGTCGGCTCGCGCGAAGCTGATCATCCCTACTGCTCGCGCATCTGCTGCACGCAGGCCATCAAGAACGCGCTGGCCATCAAGCGTCAGGCGCCGACGGCCAAAGTGACCGTTCTCTACCGCGACCTGCGCAGCTACGGCTTCCGCGAGGCGCATTACCGCGAGGCGCGCCGCGCGGGGGTGATCTTCCTCGAGTACGACGAGACGAAGAAGCCCCAGGTGTCGAGCGCGGCCGAGGGCCGCCTGGAGGTGCGCGTGGCCGTCCAGCCGGAAGATGCTCCGCTCGCGCTCGCCGCGGACTGGGTGGTGCTGAGCGCGGGCATCGAACCGGAGCCGGGCAATACCGCCTTGGCCCAGCGTCTCAAGGTGTCGACCAATGAGACCGGGTTCTTCCTCGAGGCGCACGTCAAGCTGCGCCCGGTCGATTTCGCGGCGGAGGGCATCTTCCTGGCGGGGCTGGCCCACTCGCCGCGCATGATCGAAGAGACCATTGCCCAGGGACAGGCGGCGGCCGTACGGGCCGTGGCGCTGCTCTCGCGGCCGCGGTTGGAGGCGACGCCGATCATCGCCAG
>JAPLGX010000023.1 GCA_026389925.1 Chloroflexota bacterium | reverse complement strand
GGCCTGGGCCAGCGAGAATCCATCGCCGATGTTGCACGTGTGCTCTCGGGCTACGTGGACGGCATTATGGCGCGCGTCTTCGACCACCAGCACGTCCTCGACCTGGCCAAGTGGTCGCGCGTCCCCGTGATCAACGGCCTGTCCGATTACAACCACCCGTGCCAGGCGCTGGCCGACGCGCTCACCATCCGCGAGAAGTTCGGCTCGCTACGCGGCCTGCGTGTGGCCTACGTGGGCGACGGCAATAACGTGGCCACATCGCTCCTGCACATCTGCACCAAGCTGGGAGCGCACTTCACCATTGCCACACCCGAAGGGTACGATCTGCCGGAGGCCGTGGTCGCTCGCGGCCGCGAATTCGCGCGCGCGAGCGGCAGCCAGGTGCGGGCCCTGCGCGACCCGCAGGCCGCCGTACGCGGGGCGCAGGTCATCTATACCGACACCTGGACCAGCATGGGCCAGGAGGCCGAAAAGGAGGCACGCAAGCGCATCTTCCCGCCCTATCAGGTGAATGCCGCCCTGGTCGCGCTGGCCGACCCGAAAGTGATCGTGATGCACTGCCTGCCGGCGCATCGCGGTCAAGAGCTCACGGATGAGGTGGCGGACGGTCCGCACTCGGCCATTTTCCCCCAAGCGGAGAACCGCATGCACGCCCAGAAGGCGCTGCTGGTGCGGCTCCTGGCGCCGCGAGGCTAACCGCATGCCCAAGGCGCGCGACTACATTGATTTGGAGGACCGGCTGGGTGCGCACAATTACAGGCCGCTGGACGTGGTGCTCACCCGCGGCGAAGGCGTGTGGGTCTACGACGTCGAGGGCCGGCGCTACCTCGACTGCCTGAGCTCGTACTCGGCGCTCAACCAGGGGCATGCGCACCCGCGCATCCTGCGCGCGCTGAACGACCAGGCGGCGCGCCTGACGCTCACCTCGCGTGCCTTTCGCAACGACCAACTCGGCCTGTTCTACCAGACGCTGACCGACGCCACCGGCTATCCGCGTGTGCTGCCAATGAACACCGGCGCCGAGGCGGTTGAGACGGCGCTGAAGCTTGCGCGCAAGTGGGCCTATCGTGTTAAGGGTGTGCCCGCCGGCCAAGCGCAGATCATCACGTTCTCCGGCAACTTCCATGGGCGCACGATCTCCATCGTGTCGTTCTCGAGCGAAGCCCTCTATCGTGAGGACTTCGGGCCCTTCACCCCGGGTTTCGTCACCCTGCCCTATGGCGATGCGCGATCGGTTGAGGCGGCCATCACGCCCAACACGGCGGCCATTCTGGTCGAACCGATCCAGGGCGAAGCGGGCGTGATCGTCCCGCCAGCCGGTTTCCTCACCCGCCTGCGTGAGATCTGCAATCGCAACAACGTGCTGCTCATGGCCGATGAGATCCAGACCGGCCTGGGCCGGACCGGGGCGCTCTTGGCCTGCAATCACGAGAGCGTGCGGGCGGACGTGATGATCCTGGGCAAGGCCCTGGGCGGCGGGGTCTACCCGGTCTCGGCGGTGCTCGCGGATGAGGCTGTCATGGATCTCTTCCGGCCGGGCGAGCATGGGTCGACATTTGGCGGCAACCCGTTGGCTGCAGCCGTCGGCCGCGAGGCGGTGCGAGTCATCCTCGAGGAAGGTCTGGTCGAAAATGCTGCAACACTGGGTGAATACTTCATCGAGCGGCTCGCCGAGATTCCCAGCCGCCATGTGCGCGAGGTGCGCGGCAAAGGCCTGCTGGTGGGAGTCGAACTCCATCCGCAGGCAGGCGGTGCGCGCCGGTTCTGCGAAGCGCTCATGGGCGAGGGCGTGCTGGCCAAGGAGACACACGAGAATGTCATCCGCTTCGCGCCCCCGCTGGTGATCGATCGCCCGACGGTGGACTGGGCGCTCGAACGCATCGCCCGCGTCTTGAAAGGCGGCTGACCGGCACACCGCCGGCCTCGGCTGCGCGCGCAGCCCGCAGCACACTGCCAAGGAGCACGCATGAACATCACCGTACCCAGAGAACGTCGCACATACGAATACCGCGTGGGGCTGGCGCCGTCGGCAGTGGGCACACTCACCGAGCAAGGCCATACCGTCTACATCGAGCACGACGCCGGGCTCGGGGCGGGCTTTTCGGACACCGATTACGAACAGGTGGGCGCGCGGATCGCGTTTTCGCACGAGGAGGCCTTCCGGCGCGGCGATCTGATGGTCAAGGTCGAGCGCCCGCTGCAGGAAGAGCTGGATTGGCTCGAAGAGGGCCAGACGATCATGGCCTTCCTGCATCTGGCCTCCGCCCAGCCGCAAAAGGTGCGCACGCTGCTCGACCACAAGATCAACGCCATTGCGTACGAGCAGATCCAGCTGCCCGACGGACGGCTGCCCGTGCTGCGGGTCATGAGCGACATTGGCGGGCGCTTGGCGGCCCAGGTGGCCGCCAGCCTGCTGCAGAATGACCACGGCGGCAAGGGCATCCTCTTGGGCGGCATCCCCGGCGTGCCGCCGGCCGAGGTGGGCATTATCGGCGCGGGCGCAGTGGGCCGCAGCGCGGCGCGCGCCTTCCTGGGCCTGGCCGCGCACGTCACCGTGCTCGATCGCGATCCGCTGCGCCTGGAGGAAATCGACAACCGCTTCCCTGGGCGCCTGACGACGATGCTCTCCAGCACGGTCAACATCGCCCGCATGTGCCGTTTCGTGGATGTGCTCATCGGCGCCGTGTACGTGCCCGGTGAGCGCGCGCCGATCCTCGTGACTCGCGAGATGGTGCGCTCGATGAAGCGCCGCTCCGTCATCCTGGATCTCTCGATCGACCAGGGGGGCTGCGTGGAGACTTCACGCCCCACCCGCCACGACCGCCCGACCTACGTGGACGAAGACGTGATCCACTACGCGGTGCCCAACATGGGCGGCGTCGTGGGCCGCACCGCCACCCACGCGCTGATGGGCGTGGCCCTGCCCTACATCCAACTCCTGGCGCGGCTGGGCTTCGAGGCGGCAGTGGCCGCAAGCCCTGCGCTGGCCGCGGGCGTATGCACCCAGGCCGGCCGCCTGCGCCATATCTCCATGCCCGAGTTCCCCGTGGAAAGCGAGACCTGAGGATGCGCTGGCTCGAACTGTACAAGTCGAAACAAGTCGACGCCGACACGGCGATCGAGGTTATTCAATCCGGCCAGCGCCTGTACTTGACGGGCAATGCCGCCGTGCCCAAGGTGCTGCTGGAGGCGCTGGTGCGGCGGGCGCCGCAGCTCCAGAACGTCGAAATCGTCCAGGCCATGACCATCGGCTCGGCCGACTACGTTAAGCCCGAGATGCAAGGGCACCTGCGGGTGAATTCGCTCTTCATCAGCGACACGCTGCGCCCGGCGGTGCAGGACGGACGAGCCGACTTCACCCCATGTTTTCTCTCCGAGGTGCCGCTGCTCTTCGCACGAGACGTGCTGCCCTTGGATGTCGCCCTGTGCCACGTCAGCCCGCCCGACGAGCACGGCTTTTGCAGCCTGGGCATCGAGGCCGGGCTCTCCAAGACCGCCGCCCAGAAGGCGCGCATCGTCATTGCCGAAGTCAACGACAAGATGCCGCGCACGCTGGGCGATTCTTTCATCCATCTCTCCAAGATCAATTACGCGATCCCGGTCTCGTACATGCCCTCCGAACTGCAAATGGGCGAGCCGAATGAGCTCAGCCTGCAGATTGCCGCGCACATTGCCGAGCTGATCGAAGACGGCTCGACGCTGCAGACCGGCATCGGCGCGATCCCCGATGCCGTCCTGCACCACCTGCGCAGCAAGAAGGACCTGGGCATTCACACCGAGCTCTTCTCCGACGGCGTGGTGGCCCTGGTGGAAGCCGGAGTCATCAACAACGAAAAGAAGACGCTGCACCCGGGCAAGATCGTGGCCGGCATTGCCCTGGGCACGCGCCGCTTGTACGAATTCGTGGACGACAACCCGATCGTTGAATTCCATCCGCAGGAGTACATCAACGACCCGTTCGTCATCGCCCAGAACAACAAGATGGTGGCGATCAATTCGGCGATCGAGGTCGACCTCACCGGGCAGGTGTGCGCCGATTCAATCGGCCCGCGCTTCTATTCCGGCGTGGGCGGCCAGGTGGATTTCATCTACGGCGCCTCGCGCAGCAAGGGCGGCAAGCCGATCATCGCGCTGCCGAGCACGAGCGTCTTGCACGACGGGCGGCGCGTGAGCCGCATCGCAGCCATGCTGCAAACCGGAGCCGGGGTGACCACCACCCGCAACCACGTGCACTACGTGGTTACCGAGTTCGGCGTGGCTTGGCTCTATGGCAAGACGATCCGCCAGCGGGCGCAGGCGCTCATTGCCATCGCCCACCCCGATTTCCGCGAGGCGCTGGAGAAGCAAGCCCGCGAACTGCGCTTCCTCTAAGCCTTCACATCAGACTGGGAGTACAACTGTGAGCACGCACCTTCGACGAGTACGCATCGTAGCTACGGTCGGGCCGGCCTCGCGTGATGAGGCCACCCTGGTCGCCATGATTTCGGCCGGCATGGACGTGGCGCGCCTCAACCTTTCGCACGGCAGCCACGACGACCACGCCCGCGCCATTGCCCTCATCCGTCGGGTGGCGGCCCGTGCCGGGCGCGCGGTCGCGATCCTCGCCGACCTGCAGGGGGTCAAGATCCGCACCGGCCCGATCCAGGCCGGCAAAGCGGAGCTCGAGCCCGGGGCGCCCTTCATGCTCACCACACGCAAGGTGCCCGGCAACAGTGAATGCGTCTCGGTGGATTGGCCGACACTCCCGTCCGATGTGCGGCCCGGCAATCACCTCCTGCTCGACGACGGGCGGCTGCGGCTGGAGGTTCTGGGAGTACGAGGCGAGGACATTTCCACGCGCGTGATTGAAGGCGGCCCGCTCCTGCCTCACAAAGGGGTGAACCTCCCCGGGGTGCGTCTCTCGGCGCCTTCCCTGACCGAGAAAGACCATGCCGACATTGCCTTCGCCCTGGAAAACGGAGTGGACGCCATTGCCGTCTCGTTCGTGCGCCGCGCCGAGGATATGGCCCGTGCGCGCCAGGCGGTGTTGTCGCTCGACCCGAGCCAGACGCGCCTGCCGCTCATCGCCAAGCTCGAGCGGGCCGAGGCGGTGGAGAACCTGGAAGCCATCGCCGAGGTGGCCGACGGGCTCATGGTGGCGCGAGGTGACCTGGGCGTGGAGATGTCGGCCGCAGTGGTGCCCACCGCGCAGAAGCAGATTATCCAGGCCGCCAATATGCGCGGCAAGCTGGTCATCACGGCCACGCAGATGCTCGAAACGATGATCACCAACCCGGCACCCACGCGGGCCGAGGCCTCCGACGTGGCCAACGCGGTCTACGACGGCACGGATGC
>JAPLGX010000032.1 GCA_026389925.1 Chloroflexota bacterium | reverse complement strand
CGCGAGCAGGCTGGCCGCTTCTGCGTAGCTCGCGGCACCAATGAGCCCGTGGGCGCGAGCCAGCCGGCGGCGGGGGGCGTCGGGCATCCCCGTGCCGAGCGCCACGGGGATGGGCGCAAACGAGCGGCGCAGTGCGCGGCGAAGGGCGCGTCGCGGTCGTCTGAACATCATGCCTCCGATGAGGAATTGTCGCCTACGGCCCCTTGTGTATCTTGGGGCGCGCCGTCAGCGGCGGGCTCGGAATCGAAGGGCTCAATCACCGGGCGGGCGAAGATTAGGTAGCCGGTATGGGCAACCATGCGGTCGGTTGGGCGCAGCCGCTCCGGCACCGGCTTAAAGTAACGCAGCCAAAGCTCGCACACTTCAACGAAGGCAAAGGTGTGCCGTTCGAGCGCGCTCAGAAGCGTGGTGATCTGGTTGGTGGTCGGAACGATAGCGCCGAAGAACCCGCCCGGGCGCAGCGCCTCGCGCACCTGACCGATGTAGTCGTGCGGGTTAAGGAGGTCCAGGAAGAGCGCCGGCACATCGCGCGCCGGAAACCCCTGGCCGATGTCGTGCTGGACGAACTCGACCCGTTCGGCCAGCCCGAGTTGAGCCAGGTTGCGCCGGGCCAGGTCTTGCATGTCCTGGCGGATGTAGTAGGAGATCACTCGGCCTCGCTCGCCGACGGCCATGGCGAGCGCGGTGGTGAGCCCGCCCGACCCCGTACCGGCTTCCACCACGGTTTGCCCGGGAACGATCGACAGTTTGAGCAGGATGTAGCCGATGTCCTTGGGGAAGATGATCTGGCTGCGCCGGCGGATATCGCGCAAGATATCGCTGGTCGCCGGCGGCAGAAGGTAGAACGGCCGGCCGATATGACTCATGACCTTGGCACCCCAGGGCTGCCCGATCAGGTCGTCGTGGCGCAGGACGCCGCGGTGAGTCTGCAGCGTGGCCTGGGGTGTCAGGCGCACCAGCATGTACTTGTGGTCGCGTCCCACGAGCTGGACAAGATCTCCCGCTTGGGTCAGGTTCACGGACGGCCTCGGTCTTCAGGATGTGCGGCGATTGTAACTTGACGATGATAGCACGGACAACCGGCGGCGAAGCCGTGCATCTTCTCCCAATTGCCGGACGGGGTGGGCTGGGCTACACTTCGCTTCGCGGAGGGGCCATGGCCATCGATTGGACGCGTGCTGGGGAAGAGGCGGTATCCCATTTGCGCGCGATGCTGCGCCTGGATACGACCAACCCGCCCGGGCAGGAAATGCTCGCGGCCGAATACTTGGCGGGCGTGCTCCGCCGCGCGGGAATCGACCCCACGATCGTCACCCTCTCGCCCGGACGCGGGAACATCGTCGCCCGCCTGAAAGGATCCGGCGGAGAGGATCCGCTCCTGCTCTACGGCCACACGGACGTCGTCCCGGCGGAACCTGCCAAGTGGCGCCATCCGCCATTCGGCGGCGAGGTGGCCGACGACATGATCTGGGGCCGCGGGGCGATCGACATGAAGGGCATGGTCGTGCAGTCGCTGATGGTCATGCTGCTCCTCAAACAGGAGGGCCTCGCACTCAAGCGGGACCTGATCTTCGCCGCCACGGCCGACGAGGAAGTGGACGGAGCAGGAATCAAACAGCTTGCCACACAAGCGCCGGACCTGATCCGCGCCGGTTGGGGTATCACCGAAACCGGGGGCTTCCCGATGTACGTGGGCGGGCGGCGCCTGTATCCGATCAAGACCGCCGAGAAAGGAGTGCTGTGGCTCACGGTGCGCGCGCGCGGGAGACCCGGGCATGCCTCCCTGCCGACGGCCGACAACCCCGTGAACCGGTTGAGCACGGCCCTTGCACGGCTGGCTCGTCGCGACCTGCGCTTTGCCCTGACGGAGCATAGCGCGGCTTATCTGCGGGCCCTGGGCGAGGTGATCGGCGGTGGGCTGGGGCAGGCGGTTGCCCAGGTGAATGGCACGCGGGAGACAAAGCGCGTCATGCGGCGCCTTGGCGACGCGCAGCTCAGCAGCCACCTGTATGCGGTGCTGCACAATACCGCCGTGCCGACGGTCATCCGCGCCGGCCAGAAGACAAACGTCATTCCCTCGGAAGCCGAGGCCAAAGTGGATTGCCGATCGCTCCCGGGGGTGTCGGGGGAAGAGCTCCTGGCCGAAGTCAGGGCTGTGCTCGGTCCGCACATCGAGATCAGCGTCGACGACTCGTCGCCGCCGCTCGAGGTTTCGATCCAGACCCCGCTTTACGACATCCTGGGCGCAACGCTGCGCGCCCATGACCCTCAAGCCATCGTGACGCCCTATATGATGGGTGGGGCGACTGACGCCAAGCATGTAGCCGAGCTGGGCGTGCGCACCTACGGGTTTTCGCCCCTCTTCCTCGAACCCGGCGAACCGTATGCGGAGCTTGTTCATTCTCATGACGAACGCATTCCGGTGCGTGGATTCCTGTGGGGCCTGCGCGTGCTCTACGATGCGGTGCGCGCCTTCTGCGCCGCAGAGGGGTAACTCCCAGCCTTGTGAATCGCTTTCCACGCCTCGTGCCCGGATGTGCCGCGGGAGTCATCACAGTCCCCCAAGATCGATTCAATTCGCTCCACGCCGGAAATGGTCTTCGAGGCGGCATCCTCCGGCGGGGAAGCGCGGGCATCTGCCGAATTCTGGGCTCGGCCATAACCTCAGCCTGCGATGAATCCACATCCGGCGCCAGAAGAGACGGCTGCCGTCTCTTCCGCGCAGTCAGCGCGGCGAGCCGCCGGCGCCACGCCGGCCGGACTCGCGGTATTGGCAGAACGAAACGTGGGCAGCTTGGCTGCCCACGGGTGCCTCATCGGCGTCGCCCTCGATGTCCGCGGATGGGAGCTATACGAGCATCCCGTGCCGTTCGATGGCCAGGTTGAGGATTTCATTGATCAGCACGGCATAGTGCATGCCCTGCGCGCGGGAGAGGATGCACATGTCGCTCACCTCAGGGTTCAGCCCGGGCAGCGTATTTATTTCCACCAGGTTGGGGTGCCCTTCGGCGTCCAGGCGGAAATCCACGCGGCTGCAATCGGCTGATCCGATCGCGAGGAAGGCCGAGCGCGTCAGCCGGTACATCTCCTTCTGCAATTGGGGCGGGATATCCGCCGGGCACAGGTAGAGCGGCGCGCCCTCCTCGCCGGGAGTGATCAGCTTGGCTTCGGCGCCGTATACGCCGCGTCCGGCGCCGACGTTTGGATCAATCTCCAGCACCGGGAAGTAGTGGAAGCCGTCCTTCTCGTACAGGTCCGGGTTCGAACGGCGCTCAGTCGAGCCGGGGTTGCCGAGAATGCCGACCGTGAATTCGCGCCCCGGAAGGTAACTCTCAACGAGAGCCGGCTGACGATAGGCCGAGAGGATATGCTCCACCCGTTCGCGCAACTCGGGCTCGGTGCGCAGCACCGAGCCGGGGCCCACTCCCTTGCCCGATCCTTCGCGTATAGGTTTGGCAAAGAGAGGAAAGCGCAGCGTCGAGCGCAAGGGCGCGGTGGATTCCGTGAACACCTGGAAGGGGACAGTCGGCAGGCCGCGATCACGCCAGATGCGCTTGGTGATCATCTTGTCGAGCGAGATTGCGTTGGCCAGAACACGCGAGCAGGTGTAGGGGATGCCGAGCATTTCGAGCAGCGCCGGGATTTGCGCCTCGCGCGAGTCCCCGCGCCGCCCCTCGCAGATGTTGAAGCAGAAGTCCGGACGGAGAGCGCGCAGCGTATCCACCAGGCTCTCATCGCCCTCGAGGAAGCTGGCCCTGTGCCCGGGTTCTTGCAGGGCGGCGCAAATCGCCTCGACCGTCTCTTCCCGGTCATATTCGACTGCATCGTCACTTGGGCCGTGTTCGGAGTGCGGATAGTTCTTCTTGAGGTTGGCCAGAACGGCCACGGTCATGGGCGGGGAAATCCGCCGGGGGAGGGCCCGGCTGGCAGGGGTGCTACTTGGTCCAGGGGGGTCGTCCGCGACCCGGTCTTCCTTCATGCATCACCTCGAGGCGGAATGATGTTCGGCCAGGTCTGTGCAAGGCGGTGCATCGCACGCGCGATGTCGGTTCCGCACGCAATCCGGCCGGGGCGGATTATAGCGGGTTTCGCCCGCTGCGACGGGGTTCCGTGGTCGCGGCGCGGGCGAACGTCGCGCATTGGCCGCCGGGCCTCGGCCCGCGCCCCTCAAGAAGGCGGCGACGCGGTCGCGCACCTCCAGGGGAGTGAGCGAATCCGTCGCCAGATAGAAGTGGCAGTGCGAGCGTGCATCGGCCAGGCGCCGTTGCTGCTCGAGGTAGTCCCGCTCGAGCCATTTGAAGCGCTTGCGTGCGGTGCAGGTTTCGAAACTCGCGTCGAGGAAGATGAGCACGTCGGGCGGCGTGCCCCGATGCCAGAGATCCGGGACGAAGGAATGTTCCTGTGCGATTTGCCGGATGAGAATGCCCAGCGCGTGAAGGGAGAGGGTCAGCGTTGTCTTGCCTGCTCCGCACGGCCCGACGACGATGACCCGGGGCGCTGATCGAGGCGGGGTCAGAGCGGCAGATGCACCCACAGCCGTCGCACCTCGTCGCCCTGTCGGGCCCCGACCGACACCACCAGCACGCTGATGTCGTCGGCGGGGCGGCCCTCTTCGAGCGCCAAGGCTTCGGCCAGCAGGCGATCGGCCCATTGGGCGCATGGCGCGCCCTCGCGCAGGAAGCGAGCCAGCGCGGCCTGAATGTCGTATCCGTCGCCGTGCCGCTGGCCGGCGTGCGGCAAACCGTCGGTGAATACCACGGCGGCCAGACCCTCAGCCAGCGGAACCTGGCTGATCACCGGCCGGGTTGTGCGGCGTGTGCCCACCGCATGCGACGGCTGATCGAGAACTTCGATCGCGCCGCCCTTGATCAGGTAGGCCGGTTCGGGGTTGTTGCGGGTGATCACCAGGGTGCTGGTGGCCATATCGACCGAGACGATATTGAGCGTCGCGGTCACCTGGCCGGATCGCTCGGCGAAGAGGTAATCGGAGGCGGCCCGCGCCGCCGCACCGTCGCGCACGCCCTCGGCCAGCAGCCCGACCGCTTTGCGCGCCACCAGGTTGGCGATGGACTTGGCCGCGCGCCCCGAGCGCTGGCCGTCGACCAGCACCCACGACATGCCGCCGCCGGGGCGCTCGATCATCTCCAGGGTGTCTCCGCTCTCGAGGGTGGCGTACTTGCGGACTTTGGCGGCGACGGCGTGAAGGTCCATGGTGTAATCGCGGGGGGATGTGAAGGGTCACATCGCGCGATCGGATTCTAGCACACGTGCTTGCCCCGCCTCCTCACTTGTGGTATTATCGCTGCGTCCTGGCGCACCCACAATCATGCCACACGGGGACCGACATGGCACCCAAGTCGCGGGTAGATCTCATGGTGGGCCGCCTGCGCGATATGCAGGCCGGCACGCCGGACGTGGAAGCCTCGGCCATCGTCAGCGTGGATGGCCTGATCATCGCCTCCTCATTGCCCGCGGGTGTCGAGGAAGACCGCGTCTCGGCCATGTCGGCCGCCATGCTCAGCCTGGGGGAACGCATCTCGGCCGAACTGGGGCGCGGGCGGCTCGACCAGGTGTACATTCACGGCAAGCAGGGCTATTCTCACACGCTCGAAGATAACCCAACGCCAACGATCCGTGGGGAGGTGGCAAGTGCAAACCTCCCCACGGCCTTTTTAAGGAGGAAGCCATGACGCGCTACGTTTTCTTCACCGGCGGGGTGGTGAGTTCGGTGGGCAAGGGCGTGACCGCCGCCTCGGTGGGCCTCCTGCTCAAGGAACGCGGTTTCCGCGTCGCGGTGCAGAAGCTCGATCCGTACATCAACGTGGACCCGGGCACCATGAGCCCCTACCAGCACGGCGAAGTGTTCGTGCTCGATGAC
The DNA here is from genome assembly GCA_026389925.1 of Chloroflexota bacterium. Lineage (GTDB taxonomy): Bacteria > Chloroflexota > Anaerolineae > Anaerolineales > RBG-16-64-43 > RBG-16-64-43. Next base: position 8,791 of record JAPLGX010000032.1, on the reverse strand, counting down.
GGGGCGGAAACCGATCTGGACCTGGGTCACTACGAGCGCTTCATCGATACCAGCCTGACCCGCGTGTGCAACGTGACCTCCGGCCAGGTCTACGCCGAAGTCATTGCCAAAGAACGGCGTGGCGACTTCCTGGGCGGGACGATCCAAGTCATCCCTCACGTCACCAACGAGATCAAGCAACGGATCGGTCTGGTGGGCAAGGCCCTGAACGCCGAAATCGTGCTGGTGGAAGTGGGCGGGACGGTGGGCGACATCGAATCGCTGCCATTCCTCGAGGCCCTGCGTCAGATGCGGTCGGACGTGGGGCGGGGCAATACGGTCTATATCCACGTCACACTGCTGCCCTACATCGGCGCAACGCACGAGCTGAAGACCAAGCCCACTCAACATTCGGTGCGCGAGCTGCGGTCGATCGGCATCTCGCCCGACATGATCGTGGCCCGCTCCGACTACCCCGTGAACGGCGACCTGCGGGCCAAGATCGCGCTCTTCTGCGACGTTGAGCCGCGAGCGGTGGTGCCGCTGGTGACCGTGCCCGAGATCTACCAGGTACCGCTGGAACTCGAGCGGGCGGGGGTGGCCGACTACATCCTCGAGCGCCTGGGGCTGGAGGCGCGCCGCGTGCCGCAGTTGCAGGCCTGGGAACAGCTGATCGAACGGGCCGCGCAAACGAAGCCTGTGGTGAAGATCGCCCTGGTGGGCAAGTACGTCGAACTCAAAGACGCCTATCTGAGCGTCCGCGAAGCGCTCAAGCATGCCGGGCTGGCGCTCGGATACGAGGTCGAGATCGAATGGGTGCATTCCGCCGAACTCGAGAAGGGCAAAGGCTGGGAGGCGGTGCGGGGCGCGCACGGCATCGTCGTGCCCGGGGGATTCGGATCGCGCGGCATTGAGGGCAAGATTGCCGCCGCACGCTTCGCGCGGGAGAACAAGGTGCCCTACCTGGGCCTGTGCCTGGGGATGCAAGTCATGGTGATCGACTTCGGCCGGTTCGCGCTCGGCAGCGAGGAAGTCAACTCCACCGAATTCGAGCGCGGCACGCCCTACCCGGTGATCGACCTTCTGCCGGAACAGCGAGCCATCGCCGACATGGGCGGCACCATGCGCCTGGGGCTCTACCCCTGCCATCTACAGCCGGGCAGCAAGGCGGCCCGAGCCTACCCGCAGGCGATTGTCGAGGAACGCCACCGCCACCGCTTTGAATTCAACAACAGCTATCGCGATGCCTTTGCCCAACGCGGGTTGGTCTACTCAGGCCTTTCGCCAGATGGGCGGCTGGTTGAGATTGCCGAGTTGGCAGACCATCCGTTCATGGTCGGCAGCCAATTCCATCCCGAATTCCTTTCGCGGCCCAACCGGCCGCACCCGCTCTTTCGCGCATTTGTCGAGGCGGCCATTGCGCGCAAGGCGCAGGTCGGGTAGAGGGCGGCCTGCCTCTCGCGGCTGAATGGTGATCTCACGGTGAGCGTCCAGGGTGCGTTAGAAGGAAGGCCGGTCATTATCGTCGGGGCAGGCTTCGGCGGGCTGTTTGCTGCGCGGCGCCTGGCTCGTGGCGGTGCGCAGGTGGTGCTTATCGACCGGCGCAACTTCCACACCTTCACGCCGCTCCTGTATCAGGTCGCCGCGGCGGAGCTCGAGCCCGAAGAAATCGCCTACCCGGTGCGGACAATCTTCCGCGGACAAAGGAATGTGCGCATAGTGCTGGGCGAGGTGCAGCGGGTTGACGTGCTCGCCCGGACCCTCCAGGTTGGCCAGCTCGTGCTCGATTTTGGGGATCTTATCCTCGCGACCGGGTCCACGACCAGCTTCTTCGGAGTACAGGGCGCGCCCGAGCACACCCTGCCGCTGAAGACCCCCGGCGATGCCGTTCGCCTGCGCAGCCACATACTCGGCTGCTTGGAGCAGGCCGCGCTCCAGCCCGAAAAAGCGGAGCGCATGCGGCTGATGACATTCGTGATCGTGGGCGGCGGGCCGACGGGCGTCGAGTATGCCGGCGCGCTGGCCGAACTCATCCGGGGCCCGTTGGCCCGCGATTTCCCGTTGCTCGACCTCCGCGAGGTCAGAGTGATCCTCGTCGAAGCCTCCCGCACCCTTCTGGGCGTTTTCCCCGAGCGCCTGGGAGAGTACGCGCTGCGGCGGCTGCGGGGCATGGGTGTGGAAGTGCGTCTGGCCGCGCGGGTCTTGTCGGTCGGGTGGCGATCACTCAACTTCGAGGAAGGCCGCGCGCTGGAGGCCGCCAGCGTTGTGTGGACTGCCGGCGTACGCGACGGCCCGGCGCCCGCGCGCTGGGGGCTGCCCACCGCGCGCGATGGGCGTGTGCCGGTGGAGTCCACACTGCAGGTAGCGGGGCATCCGCATGTGTACGTCGTCGGTGACGGCGCCTACATCGAGCTGGACGGCGCTCCGCTGCCGATGCTCGCGCCGGTCGCCATCCAAGCAGGAGAGGCTGCCGCGGACAACATCCTGCGAACGGCTGTGGGCCGCCCGGCGCGTGCATTTCGTTATCGAGACAAGGGAACGATGGCGACCATCGGTCGCAATAAGGCAGTTGCCATCCTGGGCGGACGCGGGTTCAGCGGCTTCGTGGCCTGGGTGATCTGGCTGGCGATTCACATCTCCAGCCTTATTGGATTCCGCAATCGCCTGCTGGTGCTCACCAACTGGGCGTGGGATTACCTGTTCTTCGAACGGGGCGTGCGCCTCATCGATCCCAATCCGTGACGAGCCGCCAACCCGCCTCGTCGCGAAGATCGGCCAGGGAGCCCACCCGCCGCAACGTCAGCCGGATGCCGGGGAGTGAACATGACGGAGCCAGGTGCGATACGCGCATTGTTTCTGGACGTAGGCGGCGTTCTGCTGACGAATGCGTGGGACGAGGAGGCGCTGCAACGCGCTGCGCGCGAGTTTGACCTCGACCTGGATGAACTTCGCGCTCGTCACACACTCGTGCATGGGACCTACGAACTGGGCAAGATCTCACTGGCGGACTACCTGCGGCACGTCGTCTTCCATACGCCGCGGACGTTCAGCCTCGAAGACTTCGCGGCGTTCATGCGGGCGCAATCTGAGATCGTGCCTGGGATGATCGAGCTCTTCGCCGGGCTCAAGCGCCAGTACGGGCTAAAGGTTGTCATGGTGAGCAACGAGGGCCGGGAGCTGATGGATCATCGGAAGGTTCAGTTCCGACTGGATGAATTGGCCGATGTGTTTGTCGTCTCGTGTCATTTGCACCTGCGCAAGCCCGACCCGGACTTCTACCATGCCGCGCTTGACATCGCGCAAGTGCAGGCCAGCCAGGCGGTCTACGTGGACGATCGCGCGCTGCTGGTCGAGGTAGCGCGTGAGATCGGTTTCCGCGGGATCCAGCATACCTCGCTCGCATCGACCCGCACCGCACTTGCCGGGCTCGGTCTTGTGGCGTGAGCCAGCCGGCGCTCGCCGGTGCATGCGCAGCCGCACTGTGCAAGTTGTGATGGGCGGTAGGGTGGGCTAGAATACTCGCCAGAGATTCTCATCGTCACGGCCTGCGGCTCCGGCGCCGCCGGCATCTTGCGAGGTCAACCGAACATGCTGAAGATTGCTCCCTCGATCCTCTCGGCCGATTTCGCCCGACTGGGCGACCAGATACGCGAGGCCGAGGCGGGTGGTGCCGATTACATCCACGTGGACGTGATGGACGGCCATTTCGTCCCGAACATCACCATCGGGCCGCTGATCGTGCGGGCCATTCGACCCATCACTCGCCTGCCGCTCGATGTGCACTTGATGATCGAATCGCCGGAACGATACCTCGAAGACTTCGCCAAGGCGGGGGCTGACCTGATCACGGTGCACCAGGAGGCCTGCGTGCATCTGCACCGCGTGGTTGAGCAGATACGTTTGCTGGGCAAGCGGGCAGGGGTGTCGATCAACCCCGCCACGCCGGCCGGCGTGCTCGACGAAATCCTGCCCTACGTGGACCTGGTGCTGGTCATGACGGTCAACCCCGGCTTCGGCGGGCAGTCCTTCATCAGCACGATGCCGGCGAAGATCCGCGCCATCCACGAGCGGCTGACCGTGCTTGGCTCAGCGGCCGAAGTCGAGGTGGATGGCGGCGTGAACTACGAGACGGCGCCGAGGGTGGCGGCGGCGGGGGCGAACGTCCTGGTGGTAGGGTCGTCGGTGTTTGGGGCGAAAGAGGGGATTGCCAAGGCGATCGGCGAGATCCGCCGCCGGGCAGAGACCGGCGCCGCGCGCTATCGTCGAGCCCGGGCGCGTCAGGCTTGGGTGGGCATGGTCAGAACGACCTTCATGCTTTCCACCGTGCGTGCGGCCTGAAATGCCTCGACGGCATTCTCAAGCGGGAAGCGGTGCGAGATGAGCTGCGGCAAGCGCACCTGCGGCAGCAGGCGCACGGCATGGTGAAAGTCGGCGATCGTCGCGTCGACACTGCCGTGGATGTGCTTCTCGGCATAATGGAACTTGTACAGGTCCAGGTTGAGTTTCGTGTCGTGCGGGTAGCCGCTGAAGAGCAGCAGGCTGCCGCCGGGGCGGAGGATGTCGAGCGCCACGGATGAGTCTTCCACGGCTGGCGCCGCCACAATGGCCAGGTCGGGCGAGTAGTGTTGAGCCGCCGCATAGTCTCGCAACGGGGTCTGGTCCGTCTGCAGCATCGCGTCGGCCCCGAGGGCAGCGGTCTGTTTCAGGCGGAACGGATTGAGGCCGGTCACGCTGATGCGTCCGACCCCCATCAGCCGCAGGAGTTGGATGAAAGTGGCCGCGATTGGGCCTTCGCCGATCACCAGAACATCATCGCCCGGGCGCGGGTTCACCTGGCGCAATCCGTGCCAGCAGCAGGCCAGGAGCTCGGTGAGCGCGGCGGCTTCGAGCGAGGCGCCCGGAGGGATGAGCGCCAGCCCGCCGGCGGCAACCATGCGGGGCGGGATGTAGAACTGCTCGGCCATGGCGCCCGGGTAGTTGACGCCGATCACCAGCCCACGCTGGCACAGGTTGTCCGCCCCGCGGCGGCAGGCATCACAATTCAGGCAGGGGATGACTGGCGCCACCGTGACGCGGTCACCCACGGCGAAGCCCTCCACCTGGCTCCCGACCTCGGTGATCTCACCCGCAAACTCGTGACCCAGAACGGCAGGCAATGTGTAGCGCGGCGACGGGCCGCTGAAGTATTGGCGCTGGTCGGAGCCGCATACGCCGCACAGCGCGACGCGCATGCGGATGCCTCCCGCTTCGAGAGCTGGTGCGGCGAGCTCGAAGGGGCGCAGGTCGTGCTGCCCATACAGGGCGACGCTACGAATGGACATGAACCTCTTCCTGCTGCCCGATTGGTGCGCCGTCAGGCGAGAATGACCTCGACCCCGTGTTCGCGCATCTGGGCCACGACCTCATGCGGCGCCTCGCGGCCGGTGATGAAGACATGCAGCTGGTTGAGCGGGATGATCGGCACGAAGCCCGCCCGTTCGAGCTTGGAGGAGTCGGCCAGAACGACGACCTTTTCTGCGTGGGCCGCCATCGCGCGGCCGACCTCGGCGATCAACGGGTGGGCGGTTGTGATACCGGCCTCTTCCGTCATTCCATCGCAGCCCAGGAAGGCGCAATGGGCGGTGATGTGCTTTAATCCTTCCAGCGTGTCCGGCCCAACCGTGGCCAGGTGCTCGGGCAGGAATATGCCGCCCAGCAGCAGCAAATTGGGCGAGGCCCATGTGCCCACTTCTTCTACGAGGGGAATGGAATTGGTGACCATGCGCAGTGCGCCGGGGCGTCGCAGGGCGGGGGGCACAACGCGCCCAAGCTGCAGAACCGTGGTGCCCGAGTCCATGATCACGACCTGGGAGGGCCGCAGGAAGTTCAACGCCGCCTGGGCAATGCGCTTTTTCTCGGAGGCCATGCGGCTCATGCGCTCACTGCGCTCGGCCATTTGCAGTGCATGGCTGGTGGTGATGGCGCCGCCATGAATGCGCCGCAGCAGGCCCATGTCCTCCAGCAGCGCCAGGTCGTGGCGGATGGAGGTGTCGGTGACGCCGTACTGCTGGGTGAGTTCGGTCACCTGAATCCGCCCCCGGTCGAGGACCTGTCGTGCTATCTCATCCCGTCTTTCGCGTGCGTTCATCGGCATCCTCGCGATAAGGGCTTTCGATAAAGATTATACGAGAAGCGTGACAGAAAGCAAGTCAAACATAAGTAATTCCAAAGGGTTTGGGTATATATAGAGAAGATAAAGCGTTGACAATCCGAAGTTCCTGATATACCATTTCACAAAAGGCGAGGACGAGCCCTGGAGCCCTTTCGCGCCCGGCCGCAACGCATCCAAGGAGAACATCATGGCCAACCATGGCGAGAGCCTGCGCATGGCGCGGCTGTTCGCGGGCAGCACCAACGCTGTCATCGTCGCGATCGACCACGGACTCTATTTTGGCCCGCTGCCCGGTCTGATCGACTTGCCGCGCGCCATCCAGGCGCTGGACGGCGCGGATGGGATCCTCTTGGGCGGCGGGATGGTGCCTCACTGCGCCTCCTTTTTCGCGCGGCGCGGCGCACCGTCGATGATCGTGCGACTCAACTGGGCTACCAATTATGTGGCTCCGTGGAAATACGAGCATTCGCACTCGGTGCCGATTCTTCACGTCCCAGACGCGCAGCGCTTGGGCGCCGACATTGTGCTGGCCAGCTTGACCTTGAAGACGCCCGACCAGGCGGAGGACGCGCGCAACGTGGAATTGTTCGCCTCCTTTGTTCAGGAAAAGACGCTCGCCCAAATGCCGCTGGTGTGTGAGGTGTATCCGATCGGCGGCGACTTCGCCGCGCCGGAGGAATTGCAGAGCCAAGTCGAGATCGGCTGCCGCATGGCGGCCGAGCTGGGTGCCGACATGATCAAGACTTTCTTCACCGGCAAGGACTTCGCCAAGATCGCGGCCGCCACGCCGATCCCGATTTTCGTTTTGGGCGCGCTCAAGAAGCCTCGCGAGCGCGACGCGCTGACGGTCGCCGCCCAGGCGATCGGGTCGGGCGCGCGGGGGATCGTCTTCGGGCGCAACGTGGTCCAGGCGCGCGAGCCGCAGCGCCTGCTGGCTGCATTGCGCGAGGTGGTCAAGGAAGGCGTGGCCCCGGATACGGCGGCCACCCGCCACAAGCTCGAATAACCATGGCAAGCTTCTTGGGCGTCGACATCGGCACGACCTCGGTCAAGGCCGGGCTCTTTGATGAGCGTGGGCGCTGCCTGGGCAAGGCGGAGCACGACTACCCCTTGCACACGCCGGCCGTCGACCGGGTGGAGCTGGATGCCGAAACCTACTGGCCCGCCACGGTGAGTGTGGTGCGACGCGCGCTGGCCGAAAGCCCTACGGGCGCGCACGATGTTCAGGCGCTGACCATCTCAAGCCAGGGCGAAACGACCATTGCGGTGGATGCGGCCGGCCGGCCGCTGCACCCGGCGCTCGTCTGGCTCGACAACCGCGCCAGAAGCCAGGCCGATCGCCTGCGGGCTGCGCTTGGCCCGCAGGTTTACGCGCGCACCGGCATTCCTGAGGTCAACCCGACCTGGTCGGCTTGCAAGATAGCCTGGCTGGTCGAACACCATCCCGACATCACGGCTGCCGCGCACATGTTCCTCCTGCCCGGGAGCTTCATTGTCCATCGCCTGACCGGTGCCTTCGTCGCTGACGGCGCCTTGATTTGCACCACGCTGCTCTATGACATCGTTCGGCACACCTGGTGGGAGCAGGCGGTGCGCCTGGCGGGGATCAACCTCACCCAACTGCCTGACATCCGTCCAATGGGCTCGGTCGCCGGAACGTTGAAGGATGCTGCGGCGCTCGCGCTGGGTATGCCCGCGGGGCTGCCGGTTGTGTTGGGTGGAATGGACCAGGTCGCCGGGGCGGTGGGCTCGGGCAATGTCACCGACGAGATCGTATCCGAGTCGACCGGCGGCGCGTTGACCATTCAGGTAACCCTCGGCCGCCCCGATCTCGACCCGCGCGGGCGGGTGCCGGTGTACGAGCATGCCCTGCCCGGGAAGTATCTCTTCGATCCGGTGTGCGATACAGGCGGCATGGCCCTCAAGTGGTTCCGCGACACCTTCGCGGTGGATGAGGTGGCGCAATCTGTGCGGACAGGTGGTTCGGCCTACGACCGGCTGACCCAAGCCGCTGCACGGGTGGCCGCCGGCAGCGACGGGCTGATCATGCTGCCGCATCTGACGGGCGCCTTTAGCCCGGAATACAATTCGCTGGCGCGCGGCGTGTTCTACGGGTTCACCCTGGCGCACCGCCGCGAGCATTTCGCGCGGGCGGTTCTCGAGGCGGTGGCCTACATGCTGCGCCGCAACCTGGAAACCCTCTCCGCGATCGGTTTCGAAGCGCGCGAGGTGCGCGCCACGGGCGGGGGAGCGCGCAGCCGGCTGTGGCGGCAGATCAAGGCGGATGTATGCAACCTGCCAGTGGTGAGCCTGCGCGAGAGCGATACCGCGTTGCTGGGGGATGCCATCTTGGCCGCGGTGGCTGTGGGCCGGCATGACTCGCTGGGTGCGGCGTGCGCAGCGATGGTGGAGGTCGGCGAGCGTCTGCGGCCGGACCCCGCTGCGCATGCACTCTACGAGGAAGCCTACCGCCGCTACGGGGAGTTGTATGCGGCACTCGATCCGTTGTTTCGCACGCACTTCGCCGATGGCGGCGCCCTGGCGCGTTAGCCGGGGGCTGCACAAACCGGAAGGAAGAGCATGATGGCGACCCAACCCAAGCTCGGCTTGCTGGTGACCGCCTTACTTGAGGACGACTACAACAAGACCGGCCACATGCGG
>JAPLGX010000236.1 GCA_026389925.1 Chloroflexota bacterium | reverse complement strand
GGCCAACGTCACCGTCGCCGAATCCACCAGCGTGAGGATCTCGGCCAGATGCGCCGGGGTCAGGCCCGCCAGGGCAGCCGTCAGCGGCTGGCCGGCCTCCTGCTCATGTTCGCGCACGAGCCGCAGCACGTCGTTCATCATCCAGTTCGAGACGCGTTTGGCCTCGCCGCCGTACGCCTTTGCCGCCGCTTCGAAGTATTCCGACAGCGAGCGCTCCTCGGTGAGGATCTCGGCGTCGTACTCGGGCAGTTGATACTCGCGCACGAAGCGCGCACGGCGCTCGAGCGGCAGTTCGGGCATCGCCTGCAGCAGGCGCGTGCGCCAGGCCTCATCCAGCCGGATCGGCAGGAGGTCGGGTTCTCGGAAGTAACGGTAGTCGCCCTCGGTCTCCTTCGCGCGCATCTTGCGCAACATGCCCACTTCTTCATCCCACTCGAGCGTCCACGCCTCGACCTGCCGGCCGGCCTCGACCTCGCGCACCTGGCGCTGGATTTCTTTGGCGATGGCATCCCGCACGGCTTCGATCGAGTTGACATTCTTGATCTCGGTCTTGGGGTTAAGGTGGATCGCGCCGGCCGGCCGGATCGAGACATTCGCGTCGCAACGCAACTGGGCGCGCTCCATGTTGGCTTCTGAGGTTCCCAACCAGCGCAGCAGTTGGCGCAGGCGAATGAGGTACTGAGCTGCCTCATCGGCCGAGCGCAGGTCCGGCCCGGTGACCATTTCCACCAGCGGTACACCGCAGCGATTCATGTCCACATAGCGCTGCCCGCCAGCCAACTTCGTCTTACCCGCGTCCTCTTCCAGATGCAGCTTGAGAATCGTCAGGCGCCGCGTCGCCCCGCCGGGCAGCGGCAGGTCGAAGTACCCGCCTCGTGCCAATGGCTCATCGTACTGGCTGATCTGGTATCCCTTGGGCAAGTCCGGGTAGAAGTAGTTCTTGCGGGCGAAGTAGGAGGTCTCCGCGATCGTCGCGTGCACGGCCGCCGCCAGGCGGACGGCCTTCTCCACGACGGTGCGATTGAGCACCGGCAGAATGCCCGGCAAACCGCAACACACCGGGCAGATGTTCGAGTTCGGCGGCTGGCCCCAGCTGTCGGCCCGGCAGCGGCAGAAGATCTTCGACTCGGTTGAGAGCTGGATGTGCGTCTCCAGCCCGATGACGGCTTCATACTCGGGCATGACCACTCCCGTCCGGACTCCGCTCCTGGGGCAACGGTCGAACCCCTGCCAAGCCTGGCGATTGTTCCATCCCGTCCATGCACAGCCACAGATACAGGACGATTGCTTGCACAAAGGCCATTCTCTGGTAGGGTTCCTGGACTTGCGACTCCGCCAGCCCGCTCACCAGGAATCCCAGCATGCCGGCCCACATTGCGACAAGCATCGGTTGGGATCGGATGCTGCCGCGGCTCAGAGCGCGCCACCCCATCGCCACAAGTCGATACCCCATTACCCCGAAAATCAGCAGGCCGAGTACACCATACTGCAGGAGAACAAACAGGTACATGTTGTGGAAATCGGCGGGTTGGATATGCGCCTCGCGGGTGAAGAGTGGATAACCTCCTCCGCTAACCAACACGCTCAGGTTCTTGGTGAGGAGTGTGGCGAGGTCGCGCCACAGCGAGACTCGTGCGGTCATGGTGCCAGACCAGGCATCCGCGCCCCACAGAAACGAGGTCATGCCAATCCCGCCCAAGAGCACCCCTGTCACAAGGAGAAGCGCCGGCAATCTGGGCGAGCCGGCGAAAATCCAGATCCCTCCAATTGCCACTACGGCCCAGGCGACGGCAATGAAAGTCACGCGAGAATACGTCCAGAAGAGCGCGAGCCCAATGATGATTGCAGCGGCGAGGCAGGCGACTCGCCTCCACCCACGATACGCCAAGCCTCCAATCGACAAGAGAAGAGGCCAGTAGAGGTACGCTGCGAACGCATTGAAGTTCGTCGGGTTGTGAAACCCCCAGACAGGCGGTGCACCCTGTCCAACTGCGGCATACCAGCCAAATCCCCAGCCGGGGGAAGAAAGGACCTCGGGCGAGGCCAAATTGGCCGCCCGTTCTGCGGGCGAAATGACGATGTGTTGGAATCCGCCAACTCCTGCGTTTACGGTCCCCGCCAGGATGTAGAGCCCAGCAAGGAGAGACGATGAACGAACCACTCGATTCAGCAACAGATACGACATGCCCGCCGCAACGGCCCACCATCCCAGGTCGCTCAAGGAGAAGCGCCAATTCGACCGAAGAAGCGCGGGGACGAGTGCCACCAGACAAAGACTCCCCAACGCCATAGGAAAGAGTCTTGTTGTCTGCCCTGCGCGTTTGTCGTCCTCCCCCAGTGCGACAAACCACAGCACCGCCAGGAACAGAATAGCCAGGTAGCCGCTCCCACCCCCTGCCTCAAAAGCTACAGGAATCGATGGCGCAAGATAGAGCAGGAACAGCACGCACGCCGTCAGAATGTCCATCCCATGGACGTGCACTCTCATCCGGGGCACTTTCGAGCCTCTCTGACACAAGTCCGATTGCCCACGCTGCTCTTCAGGGTGGCGAGAGGCCACGTCCGGCGCTTCAACTCGGAGGACGCGCGCGCCGCCCGGCCAGCAGCCACCCACCCATGATGACCGTCCAGACCATGAGCGATTCGAAAGGCGCACCGTAACGCGGATTCTCGCCGTACTCGACCAGGGCCTGTGACAGCGACCCGGCCAACACGATCATCCAGCCGCCAAGCAGCACGGGCTCGATGTCCTCCAATTTGCGCATGACCCAGCGGACAGTCCACACCGCACCCATCACAAGAAAGACGAAGTTCACTCCGAGCAGCATCGCGCGCTCCCCGCTCCACACACACCGCAGAAGAGGCACCAGCGCCTGCGGATGAACCATATCTAGCTTCCAGTAGTTGGGCACCTTCCAGAAGCCGATCCACGACTGCACGACATTGCCGAGGTACAGCACCGGGTGCGCCACGATGAGGTTGAGTGAGATTTCCGTCAGCAGGCGCGAGAGACCGGAATAGTCGAGGTCGGCCGCGCGGCTCAGGTCGAAGAAAGCCGCCCACACGGTCATGGCATGATTGCCGGTTGCCGCCACGCGCGCCGCGCGGTGCTCGAGGTAGATGTCGCGCACGGTCGCGTACCTGTCGGGCGCATATTCCATGAAGTTGCCGACCATGTTGCTGAGCGAGTAGCCGGTCAGCGATGTCGGTCCAAAGTAGCCCGCCGTGCGCCAATTGACGAAGCTCCAGCCGAGGACAAGCGTCACGATGGGCGCTGCGAGAAGGGCCAGCGCGGCCGCCCTCACCCGCCACGCCTGACCTCGCCGGCGCAGCCACGCCAATGGAACGAGCACCGCGCTCCAGAAGAGCATCTGCGGCCGGGTGAGCGCGAGCAAGCCGGCCAGCACTCCGAGCATCAGCTCCGTCCACGGCCAGCGCTCTTGCGCGCGAAAGCGCAGCAAGAGGAGCGTCAGGCTCGCGGCAAAAAGGAAAGTAGTTGTCGTTTCGGAGAGAAGGATGCCCTCGAAGAACAGCTGCGCCAGGTTGAGCGAGTGCGCTGCCCCTGCGAGAAAGGCCAGCCATGCCCGGCCGGTGAGGCGCCAGGTGACGAGGAACAACATGGCCGACACGGCCATGCCCATGGCCGCCTGCGCCGCCCACACCGCGCGCTCATCGAGTTGGAGCAGCGCAATCAGGCCGGGATAGACCGGCGGACGAGTAGCATCGTTGCCGTGCAATGTGAGGCTGTGCAGCAGGCGGGCAATGTTGAGATACGACTCCGTATCGGAGTCATGGGCCGGCGCGTAGACGAAAGCCATGCCCAGACGCAGGGCAAGCGCCAGCGCCATCAACGCGAAAAACCACCTGCGCCATGCGGCTGCACGCTGCACTTGCCTACCCCCCGCCCAGCACTCTCGGCCGCGCCGATCGCCAGGCCTCGGCCGCTGTGCTCATCTCATAGGCGCGCCCGATGCGGAACAAGTGCGCCTCGTCAAAATCGCGCGCCATGAATTGTATGCCGATCGGCATCCCGCC
>JAPLGX010000477.1 GCA_026389925.1 Chloroflexota bacterium | reverse complement strand
GAACTCTTTGTTGAAGGCGCGTTCATCCATGGTGAAGATGTGGCACTCCGCGCCAGGGATACGCTGCATCGCCAGCACGGCTTCCTTGGTTGCATACATGCAGCAGATGGACGAACAATAACCATTGCGCTGGTCGCGCGACCCGACGCACTGCAGCCAGGCGATCTTCTTCGGCGCCTGCCCATCGGAGGGGCGCATCACAATACCCTCCGTCGGCCCGGAGCGCGACGCCAGCCGCTCATACTGCAACGAAGTAATGACGTTCTTGTGCCGCCCCAGGCCGAGTTCCGGCATCGAGCGGGCATCAAAGGGCTGAAAGCCCAGTGCCAGGATCACGACCCCCACGTGGATATCCAGGTCCACACTCGCCGCGCGCAGGTCCACGGCCCGCGTCGGGCACACCTCCACGCACTTCTGACACGTGTCGCACACGGCGGTCTTCTCGATCAGGTAATACGAATCCGGGACTGAGCGCGGCGCGGACTTGTGGATTGCCGGGACATTGGTAAGCCCCGCCTGGAACTCGCTCACCCGCTGTTCCGGACACACCTGGGCACAACGCGCACAGTTGATGCAGCGTCCGGGGTCCACGAAGCGCGGATGCTGCCGCAGGTGAACATGGAAGTCGCCCACTTCGCCCTCGCTGCCGACGACTTCCGTCAGGGTCAGCAAGGTGATGTTCGGGTGAGTGTTGTGGTCGAGCAACACCGGCGAGATGGCCGGGCGCGAGCACCCGAAGCCGTGGTCGGATGTACCGCGGCACAGCACGCAGTCGTGGGTCGGGAACATGTAACCGAGCTGGGCTACGCGCCCGCCCAGGGAGGGCGCGCGTTCTACCAGATAGACGTGGAGGCCGGCATCCGCCAGATCCACGGCCGCCAGCATGCCGCCGATTCCGCCACCTACGACCAATACACTTCGCGCCGCCGTCATACGCTACCGCCTCCTACTGGGTCAGCAGGTACTCATACGCGGCCAGTGCCGCCTTGGCGCCTTCGCCGATGGCGATAAGCACTTGCTCGGCAAATACGTTGGTCACATCGCCCGCCGCGAACACGCCCGCCGCCGAGGTGCGATTGGCGCAATCAACCTTGATGCGCCCTCGCTCGTCGCGGTCGACAATCTCCGCCACCACCTCCGACTGGGGCACAAGATCCAACTCCACGAAGAAGGCGTCCGCGGCCAACTCGCGCTTCTCCCCGGCCCGGGCCAAGACGAGCGAGCGCGCGTAGTCGTCGCCATTCACGCGCTCCACGGTGTAGCCCTCCAGCACGCTCACATTACCAGCGGCCGCCACGCGCCGACCCAGCGCGCTGTCCAATTCGCCGTGGCTCGCGGCCACCAGCGTCACCTTGCTGGCGATACGCGCCAACTCCGCCGTCGCGCGCAGCGCCAGGGCGCCGTCGCCGATCACGGCGGTCTGGCGCTCGACGAAAAGCGGCGCGTACGAGATGGCGCTGTAGCACAGCCCGCGCATCATGTATTCCTTCTCCCCCGGGACGTTCAGCAACCGCCCCCGCGCGCCGCTGGCCACGATCAGCGTCCGGCATTCGTGCACGGCGCCCGCCCGGGTGTGAACGCGGTACCCCTCGCCCGCCTTCTCCACGCGCTCCGCCTTGTCGAACACTCGCGCGAATTCGAGGTAGTCGATCTCCTGGGCGAAGCGGCTGACGACTTCCTCGCCGGTGATCACCAGATGATGATCGACAAAGGGCAACTGCAAACGGTAGTTGGTCTTGCCGCCCAGGTCCCGGGTGATGAGCAGCACATCCAGCCGCTTGCGCAGCGCATACAGCGTGGCGGTCAGGCCCGATGGCCCACCGCCCAAGATGATCAGGTCATGCATGCTTATCTCTCCACCGAACGCTCCCCTCGCCTGCCTTACGGCGCCGGGGCAATGAGCCCGGCGGCCATCATGGCCTGGGTCATTTCGCGCGAGCGCCGGATGAGCGCTTCCGCCTGGCGCAGTTCCTCCTCGTACGTCAGGTGGATGACGGCCACGCCCTCCTTAACCGCCTGGGCCGCCACCGCGGCCGCCTCGCGCGGGAAGACCTGCCACTCATCCATCGTCGGCAAGATGTATTCGGGCGACAGGCCGTGCTCTTGCGCCATGTCGGCCAGCGCCGTGGCCGCCGCCAGGCACATGCCCTCGGTGATCGTCCGCGCCCTGACGTCGAGCACGCCGCGGAAGATGGCTGGGAATCCGAGCGAGTTATTGACCTGGTTGGGGAAGTCGGAGCGCCCAGTAGCCACGATCGCCGCCCCAGCCTCTTTCGCTTCCCAGGGCCAGATTTCGGGCGTCGGGTTGGCGCAAGCGAAGACGATGGGATCCTTTGCCATGCTCCGAATCCATTCGGCCTGAATGACCCCCGGCCCGGGTGCCGAATAGGCAATGACCACATCTGCTCCACGCAAGGCCTCAGGGATCCCGCCGTCGCGATCCTCGGCGTTCGTGGTCTGACAGAACCTCCAGTTGTCGACGAACTCCGCCTTGCGCAGTTCCAGGTCGCTGCGCCGCTTGTTGAGCATGCCGCGGATGTCCGTCATGTAGCAGCGCGACGGGTCGGCTCCCACGGCGAATGTCAGCCGGGCACACGCCACGTTGGCTGCGCCGCTCCCGACAAAGGCGATGCTCACCTCGCTCAGCTTCTTGCCGACGATCCGAAGCGCATTCAGCAGCCCGGCCAACATCACCGTCGCCGTCCCTTGCTGGTCGTCGTGCCAGATGGGGATCTCCGCCTTCTGGCGCAAGGTATCCAGAATGCGAAAACACTTGGGCTGCGCCAAGTCTTCGAGGTTTATCCCGCCAAAGCCCGGCTGCAGAAGCAAGACCGTGTCGATGATCTTGTCGGGGTCTTTGCTGTCGATCATGATCGGCCAGGCGTCCACGGCCCCCAGGTACTTGAAAAGGAGCGCCTTGCCCTCCATCACCGGCAGCCCGGCCTTCGGGCCGATGTCGCCCAAGCCGAGCACACGCGACCCATCCGAAGCCACGGCTACCGTGTTCCATTTGTGGGTGTACTCGTAGACCAACTCCGGGTTGGCGGCGATCGCTTTGCACGGCGCAGCCACGCCCGGCGTGTACCAGATGGCGAAGTCATTCAAGTCACGCACCGGGCATCGAAGCGTCGTCTCCACCTTGCCGCGGTAGAAGGGATGGAGACGCATTGCTTCTTCCGCCGGCTGGTTGGCTTTGGCGACCAGTGCATCCTTCTTCGAGAGGCGTGCCACGTCGCTCAAGTCCTGCTCCTTTCCCGCCGGGGTGGCACCGCGCCGCCGCACCACACAGCGCGGCCGGCCGAGTGCCAGACCGGCATCAGATGCGCAAGTAAGAATCCGTGTAGATGACCTTGTTCAACAGCACCTGCACGGTTTTCCAGATGTCGAGCTGGGCGGTATCCTTCATGTCGACCGCCTCCGGCTCTAATTCGCCCGCCTCCTTGACGGCCTCGTACAGCTTGAGGTAGAGCGCCATCACCGGCGTGGCCGCCTGATGGGTCTCGACTGCATGCAGTACCATCATCTGCTCTTCGTCCAGCGGGTCGACAATGGCCGCATCCAGCCCCGCCGCCAACAGCATCACCATATACGTGCGGTTGATGAGCGCACGCATCACCGCCGGCACCTGGTTGGAGACATTCGAAAGGCCCACCACGGTCATCGGCGCGGGGTCGCCGCGCGCGGCATGAGCTTCTCCATAGCGATGCCGACCCGCGCCTCAGCGCTGACCGGGATGCCGCTTTTCTCCATGCACAGCGCAATCAGCCTGGCACCGTACTTTGCCGCCAGCGCCGGAACGGTGGCCAGGCGCTCTTCTTCGGCGGAGGCGGAGTTGATGAATGCATTGCTGCCCAGTTTTCGCAAGCCGGTCTCAATCGCAGCTAGGTTGGTCGTGTCGAAGGAGAGGGTCATGTCTCCCACGCCCTCTTGGACGCAATCCACCAGCCATTCCATCACCTCGGGGCCGGCTTTCTTCTGCGGTCCGATGTTCAGATCGAGCGCGTCCGCGCCCGCCGCCTTCTGCCGGCGCGCCAAGTCAACAAAGAAGGCTCCCTCGCGAGCCGCCAGCGCCTCTTTGACTCGCGGCGCGACGATGTGGATGTTCTCTCCGATCTTGTACATGCTGCCCTCCAGGTGTTGAATGCGAGTCTGAAATGATCGGGCACGGCTTCGATGCCCGCCCCAATGCGCCGCCCGACCCGTCAGGCCGGAATGTAGCTCCTTGCCAGCCCGGCGACCGCCGCATACGCCGGTGAGTTGCCATCCAACGCAGCCAGCGGCAAACCGGCGCCGTCCAGTTCACCCACCCGTTCATCCTCCGGGATGTACCCTGCGACATCAACCGGCAGCGCGGCCAACGCCGACTGCATGCTGGGCGACACGCAACCGTGCACCCGGTTCACCACCACCGCGGCCGTGCCCACGCGGATGTCAAGATCGCGGGCCAAATGGATCATGGCTTCCGCCGTCTTCAGTCCCCGCATGGTCGGGTCGGTGGCCAGCAGCAGCAGATCCACGTCGCGCGTCGTTCTGCGGCTGAGATGCTCCATGCCTGCCTCGTTGTCGATGACGACGTACGCATAGGCTTGGCCGACACGGTCCACGATCTGCCGCAACAGATGATTGACCGCGCAATAGCAGCCTGCCCCCTCCGGCCGGCCCATGACCAGCAGGTCCATCGCCACCCCCTCTTCGATGGACATGCGCACCTTGTGGTCGAGATAGTCGACCCGGGTCATCCCGTTCAGCCCGTCGGGGGAGTTTTGTTTGCCCAGGTCCTCGCGGATCTGGCCAACCGTCATCGGCAAAGGCAGGCCCAGCGCCAGATGCAGATTCGAGGCTGGATCGGCGTCGATGGCCAGGATGCTTCCCCGCCGCTCCCGCGCAAGCCAGGTGATCAACATCGCGGCAATACTGGTTTTGCCCGTGCCGCCCTTTCCGGCCACCGCCAGTGTGAACGTCAAGCGCCGCCTCCATCATGCGTCCCAACCGGCTCACCCTTGCCATTCAATGCGCCGCGCGCTCCCCGGCCGCCCCGCGACGCGTTGGCTTCATCCCACAGCGAGGCAACGCTCGGGAAGCGCGCAATCTCGGTGTGGGGCAAGAAGAGCGCCGCGGTGAATGCGTCGTAGAAGGTGTTGTCCGCAGACAGCTCCACATAGGTCATCTTCTCGGCGACCAGCAGCACCTGGGCGCGGGCTTCTCGCGAGAGCAGGGCCATGTAGGCGCCCTTGATCGATGTGTTGCCCAGGAAGCCAAAGCGCTCCCACGGCAGGTCCGGCATCAACCCGATCTGGATGGCCTTTTCGATGTTCAGATACTTGCCGAACGAACCGCCAATCAGCACGCGCTGCACGTCTTTCAAGTCAAGGCCAACGCTCGAAGCCAGCACCGAGAAGCCGGCATAGATGGCCGCCTTCGCGCGCAGAAGGTTTTCGACATCCACCTGCGTGATAACAATATCCCGACCAGTCGCCGCCTCATCGGCCCAGGCCACGACATACTCGCCGCCGTGTTCCCCCATGCGCACCCGCGAGCTGCCACCGTCGAGCTTGAACTTGCCACTGCGATCGACCACGCCTGTCACGAATAGTTCGGCCAGCAGCGAGAGTAAGGCGGAACCGCACAACCCGCGTGCCGGGCCGCCTCCGATGACCCGCACCGTCGGCTCCAGCGTTTCGGATGAAACCCACACTTCCTCGATGGCGCCGACCGTCGCCCGCATACCGCACACCACCCCTGCCCCCTCAAACGCGGGCCCGGCCGAGCACGCACAGCTCACCATCCAGTCGCGCGTGCCCAGGGCCATTTCGCCGTTGGTGCCGACATCGATGAACAGCGTCAGCTCCTCCGTGTCCATCATCCCCGCCGCCACCACGCCGGCGGTGATGTCGGACCCGACATACGAGGCGACACCCGGCAAACAATCGACCCCGGCCAGCGGATTGACGCCCAACCCGATCTCAAACGCGTTCACCGGCTGCGCTTGATTGAAGGCCGGGATGTAGGGCGAAAGGCGAATCGAGCCCGGCGGAACCCCCAGCAGAAGATGGGTCATGGTGGTGTTGCCGGACACCGTTACCCGATAGATGCGTTGTGCATCCACCTTGCGCCGAGCGCACACCCGCTCGATGAGCTTGTTGACTGTGCTCCGAACCAGCGCGCCCAGGTCTTCCAGGCCATCGCCCTTGCCGGCATACACGATGCGTGAGATCACGTCCTCACCGCGAGCGATCTGGCCGTTGTATTCCGCAGCCTGATCCACGACCTCGCCACTGCGCAAGTCCACCAGGTACACAGTGACGGTCGTCGTGCCGATATCCAACGCCAAACCGTACGGGCGCACCTCGCCCGCGGCCACATCGATGAGGCGCCACAGGCCGCGCGGCGAACTCCACGCATCGGTCTCGACCACAACCGAGACGTTCCATTCGCCCTCGCGCAGCTCGGCCCCCAGCCGCCGCCGCAGCAGGAGCGGCACCCGCAGGGCCGGGCCGAGCCGCGACCCGCGCGCACCCGGCCGCTGTGCCGCGGCCCCGCCCATCCCCAAGCGCGCCTCGACCGCCTTGAGCAGACGTCGCTCATCATCCAGGTTGTCGGCCAGCGTAGGCGGATCCAGATGTATCTCGACGATGCGCAGCGATTGTTCGGCAACCGGATCGTACGCAAACGGAACTTCTACCGGCCGCGCGCTCTTGTCGGTAACCAGCCGCCGTTCGATCTGCTCTTGTGGGGGCAGGAAAACGCGCGCATCACCTTCCACCACAGTCTGGCAAGCGAGCGCGTACCCCGCAGCCAGGTCGGCCTGCGATAGGCGGATCGCCGACCGGCGGCGGACCGCACCCTCTTCCACCACCACCGCACACCGGCCGCATCGCCCTTGCCCGCCACAGGGTTGGTTGAGGTCCAGCCCCGCACGCTCGATAGCCTCAACCAGCAGCGCGCCCGTGGGTACGCTGACTGTGACACCTTGCGGCAGCAGGGTGACCTTGTGTTCAGCCATTGCTCACGGCCCGCGGTTCGGCGGCGGACGCACGCCCGATTTCCTTTTGCCGCCACGCCGTGCGGCGGCACCTCACCAGTAGGCTGCCCAGAGCGCCTGCGTCACATCCTCCACCGCATCTCGCTCGGCCTCCCGCATCCACACCCCGCGCGGTTCGGCAGTTGAGGCGGCATGCGCCAGCAGGCGCATTGCCGTCAGGATGGGCGCGTGCTGGGGGCACGCCGCGACGCACGGGGCGGGTGCCGCGCATGCCAGGCAGGCCCCAGCCCCCTCCACCGTTCGCCCAATGATCTCTGTCAGATTTGTTCGCACTGCCTGTCACCTCAGCCAGTCAATACCTTCTGCCCGACGACTACTTCCACATCGCCTTAAGAAAGTTCGGGATGTCCACGGCCTCTCGCGGCCCAACCAGAATTTCCCATCCCGGCAGCACCTCTTCGAGTTCGCCTGAGAGCACCGCGACGTGGCCCGGGATAATCACCCGCCGATGTTTGACCTTGCCCTCCATACCTGTGTTTTTCATGGCTTTTGCGATGCGGTCCGCATCAAACTTGCCGGCCGCCCAGGCGGTGAGCACGCTCATGCCTTCCGCATCTGCCACAACCAACCAACCCGGCCACCCCGATCCTTCCACCTCGTTCGAGACCGCGAAGTAGGTGATCGAGAAGTTGGTGGTCACCAGCACCGGCGAGTCGTCTTTCGGCGCGTTGATCTCGTACAGACCCGGCTGGACCTGGATGGGTTTTTGCGGATCGGTGTAGACGTTTTGGCGCAAGACCAGCAGCGGGTAGATCTCCGCCGGATCGAAACGATCGAGCACGATCAGGCTGGCGTACTTGGCGATCATCTCCGCTGCCAGGACTACATGGTCCACCTTGCCGTTGGTGGCGGTGCGCGGAAAGGCGATGACCGGATAACCCAACGGTCGGAAATTCTTCTTCAATGCGAGGCGCCGCACCTGCGTGAGCGCCAGCAGCGTATCGCTGTACCCGACCACCTCCGGGTCGAGAACCAGGTCCTCGAGGCCAGCCTGGCGGATCTTGTCGGTCAACTCCGCCAGCTTCTCGAGGGTCGGCGCCCGCACGGCCAGCGGCAGCTTGTTGGCCTTGGCCAATGCGGCCATCGCCTCCCAGTTCTTCTCGTCGGCGGCGTGCAGCAAAGGCGAGGTGCCCGTGCACGCTTTCGCGCCGGCCGCCATGGCCTCTGGGCTGCTCGCCATCAGGACCAACGGCCGCTTGCTCACTTCGCGCACAGCCTTGACCGCCGCTTCGAAAGTGGCTGGGTCGCCCGAGATCGATTCCACGGCGAAGCCATCCACTGTGAGCGGGATGCCGACGTAGTCCACCTTGAAGGCGTCCGCCGCTTTCACCTTCTCCTGGATGGACGGCACGCCATCCGAATCCTTCACCCGGATGAAAAGACCCGGGCGATGGTAAAAGGTCTTCTCGTGTCGGAAGAGCACGGTCTCGTTTCCCAGCTCGAGCTTTCCGCCCTCGCCGGCGAGGGTCACCAGGCGGATGGGCGGTGTGGACGCAGCCTCGAGCTTCGCCTTACTTTCTTCCGAGACGTACGGGCACTGCTTCAATTCAGCCTGCTTCGCGGCCAGCTTCATGGCGAAGGCCAGGCAGGTGGGGAAGCCGCATTCCTTGCAGTTGGTTTTCGGCAGAAGTTTGTAAATCTCGAGTCCGGTGACAGCCATGTGAACCTCCACAAGCGAAGGGTCCTCGCAGGCGAAGTGCGCCTACAACAGCCCCTCGATCAACGCTCGGATGCGCTTGACCGAGTCCGGATGGCGCAGGACCACCACGTCCGCGCCGGCATGGATCAGGGCGGCGGCGGTCGTCGTTTCCCAGTTGACGGCCCGCGCGGACCAATCGCCCCAGGCGGCGGGCACGCCCTCGCCCACCTTGGCCTCCTTGGCCTTCCATGCTTCCTCGCCCGGTGTGACGATCATTGGCTGCTGCGTCATCCCGTCGCCTTGAAGTGCAGCTAGGCGCAGACGCTCCATCACCGAGTATCCGTACTCCATACCGTATCCCAGCGCGCCGGTGGTCGGGTCCATCACGATGCGCTCAAGCGGCATGCCCATGTCGTGAATGAGGATCACTAGCTGCTTTGCCAGGTTGACGTCCATCGGCGTTTTCGATTGCACCAGACGGCCGTTGGCCATGGCTGTGGCCACGATTGTGCGGTAGTTCTTGTCCTCGCACACGCCCAGCAACAGGCGCTCGCCCTTCGCTTCCTCGGCGACCGCAACCAGCAGCTCGTTGTCCTTTTCGGCCTGACCCGGCCCGACGACAGCCAGCGGCAAGCTGCTGGCCGTGAGCACCTGGCGCACCGCGGCGCGCGCGGCATCCGCCGTGTTCGCTTTGCCATCCGCGGTGGTCATGCTCAGCGCGAGGAACAGCAGGTCCGCGCCTGCTGCTTCCGCCGCCGTGGCCCATTCGGCCGGCGACTCCATTGCCGCCCCCCAGACTCTCACCAGCAGCGGCGACCAATCCACCGGCTTGCGATCACGGATCTCAATCGCAATGATCGGCTTGTGGGGAAGGTCGCCGTCAAACCG
>JAPLGX010000512.1 GCA_026389925.1 Chloroflexota bacterium | reverse complement strand
TACGCCAGAGGTGTGGCCTCTGGCGTTGCTGCGCGCCGTCGTTCCCTTGGCCGCCTTCTTCGCAGGCTTCTTCTTCTCTGCTGAAGAGGGCGCCGGCAGATCCGGACCAGCCCGGCGGAGCCATTCGGCCTCGTCAATGATCTCGATCCCGAGTTCCCTGGCCGCCGCCAGCTTCGATCCAGCCCCCGGCCCCGCCACCAGCACATCTGTCACGCTCGATACGGTCTCCTTTACGATCGCTCCCAGCGCCTTCGCCACCGCCGAGGCCTTGGCGCGAGTCATCTGCTCCAGCTTGCCAGTGAACACCACGTTCCTGCCGGTCAACTCGCCCATCGATCCCTCCCTTGCGACCAGATAGCGCACGCGAATGGACCCAAGGCAATGCGCCGCCCTCGGATCCTGCCCATCGCCCCGTCCGGTCGAAACGGTACCCCCCGATGGAATCCTCTAGCCAGAGCCACAAACCCGCGCCGCAGCAACGACCGCTATCGCCGGTAGATAGCCAGTTTCGCGGCTCCCATGCTGAGCACGACGGGGTCGGCACCCTCCTCGCAGAAGCGCGCGTAGCCCTGCATGAAGGCGACGCCTTCGGCCACCGAATCGCGGTCGAGGGCCTGAATCGGTGGCTGGACCAGCGTGCGGGACAGAAGCACGATCGACTTCATCCTGGCCCGGGTGATTGCGACATTGAGCCGGTTGAGCGAGTAGATGAACTCCTTCTCTCTGAGCGCGTACTCCACGTCGGAGACGCCGTAGCTCACAATCACCGCGTCGCACTCCTGACCCTGCATCTTATCGACCGTCTCGACGAAGGGCTTGGCGTCCCAGCGCCGCCGCGCCGCAAGCTCGCGGCGAATGGCCCGGATCTGCGCGTGGTGGGGGCTCACCACGAAGAGGCGCTCGCGCCAGAATGTCTCGTCGTCACCCTCGGGCAGGAGGCGACGGAGTTCGGCCGCCAGGTCCGCGACTAGCGCAGCCTCGACCTGGTTCTCAGCCGTCGCCTTCACCCCTTCGAGCACACAGGTGACCGCGGGGTACCGCGGATCGAGTACGAGCTCAAGGATGCGAGCGTGAGTCGGATCAATCCCCGGTACCTGGCCGGGCACGCCGCTGAACACCAGGCGGGCCTCCGCTATCTGGCGCGACGCCGGCCGATATCCATCCGGGTAAATGGAACCGCGCGGGTACTCGGACAGCACATCGCACATACGGAAGTTCTCGAGCAACGACGCAACGGGCGCACCGGCAGCATCCTGGCCACGCAAGCATTCGAGAATTGAGCGGTGCAGCACCGGCTCGCCTTCAACTGTGGGGTAGTCTCCCTGCACGATCGGCGGCAGCTGCCGATCGTCGCCCGCGATCACCAGCCGGCCGGCCGCTCGTAGCCGACGGATCGCCAGCGCGGCAAGTCCCACCGTGAGCTGCGATCCCTCGTCAATCACGACGACATCGTATGACAACTCGGCGGGCTCGATCTTGTTGGCCTGCCAGACCGTTGCACCAACGATCGCGAGGTCGTTTCGCCGGCAGAACTCCGCGGCTGCTCTTGGATCGAGTCTCGTGATCCTCGGTGTCTCACTACTCAGCTTGCGAATCTCGAAGGGCCCGCGCACGACCCGGTGCTGCTCCTGGAGCTCATCCATCTTGTCGAGGCAGTTGTCGATGGCGGCATGCGTGAACCCCGTGACCAGCACGCGCAAAGGCGTTGCCGCCTTGCGGTGCGCCTCAAGCAGGCACAGGAGCGCGAGTGCCAAGAAGTGCGTCTTACCGGTCCCAGGCGGGCCCCACACGAGCTGGAGATCGTAGTCGAGCATCTCGGAGAACGCGACGAGCTGGCTCGCGGTCATCTTGTGAATGGTCGCAAGCGCAAGCGCGTCTTCCCGCAACGGCTGGCTCACGGAGAGTCGCTTGCGGGCGCCAGCGGAGTCTGCAACGATCTGCGCGAACCAGGAATTCGCCTCCCCATCAAGTGCCCCGAGTTCGGCGAGG
>JAPLGX010000002.1 GCA_026389925.1 Chloroflexota bacterium | reverse complement strand
GCCAGCGCTCTTGCTGCTTGCGCGGGGCGTGCTTGACGTAGACCAGCTCGCCAACTTGCTGGCCGAACATGTTCAGACCCAGGGTGGCCACTTCGCGCGCGATATCTTCCTTGCTGCGGCCGTCGGTCTTCACGCCGAACTTGCGCGCCACCGCATGCAGCTTCTCCACATCGCGAATCTCGTAGCCCTGCGCCTTGCCGTCGGCCGTGCCCAGCAGCGTAAGCGCCAAGTCGCGTCCGTGATCGGAGTGCGCCGCCGACCCGGCTGCGATCGAGCGCGCCAGGTTGCGCGCCGCGATCGTTTCGATCGTCGCGCCGCACACGCCCACCTGCCCTCCCTTGGTGAGGCGGCAGGGCCCCATGTAACAGTTCTTGCAGCATGCACCAGCCGACGACCCTACGCCAATCGGGCATGCGGCCATCAGGTCCGCGCGATCGAAGGCCGTCTGGATGCCCAACTCTTCCGCGCGCGCCAGCATTTCCCGGGCCGCTGGGTCGCGGGAGCGCTCTTCAGCGGATCGCAGCTTAGCCATAGTCTCTCCTCCAAACCATGCCGAATTGGGTCGTGGACGGGTCGACCCCGCGCTCAGGGCTCATCAACACGGCCGGCGGGGCGCAAATACTGCGTGGGTACGTACGGAGCAACCGCCTGAGCCACTTCATCCTTCAGGCAATTGCCCGAGACGTGCATCAGTGTGTCGCGATAGTCTGCGTCGATGTTCATGCTGGCCAAGCATGGATAGTGGTGGTGCAGCATGCCGGCGCGGTCGACGACTTCATCCGCGCGCACGCCCACCAGACCCTCGGCGACGAAGCGTGCACAGCCGCATGCCGAATCCCGCGTGACGTCGACGCGCGTCACGACCTTGTCATCGACGCTCAGCGCCAACCTCGGTTGGCCGAACCAACGAGCGAATTCCCGAACCAGCGGGTCGTCGTAGCGTTCGACGATCGGCCAGCGGTTGATCGTCTCCTCCCCCAGAGTGCACAACGGGCGCGGGAAGACCGATCGCACGCCCATTGCCTCCAACCAGCCACGTAATTGCTCGACCAGGCCTTTGGGCAGCGCCTCGTTGCGGTCAATCGGCGCGAGCACCGACGCGCAGCCGCACATCCGCGCGATGTCCGGGATCAGCTGCGCCAGGCCGGCGGTGTCTCTCAGTGCCACAAGGAGATCCGCTTTCGGAATTGGACTGTTTATGTAATCTTGGGGGTCCTCAACAACGGCAGGTATTGCGCGCGGAGCGGACCAAGCGTGCACCGTCCAATGAGGCGGGGCATGGCGCTGGATGTTCTCGGCTATCCGTTCACCCCACAGACCCTGGGTGACGGCTAACACAACCAGTGGTCGTTGCCCTTCCGCTGGCATCGATGGCGCCATCTGCCTCTCAACAGGTCGGGCCTGTCAAACCCTTCAAATAACGATAAATCGCCATCCCCAGCCGGGTTAGTGCGCAAAGTCACCCTTTGCGCGCGTCACCCGTCACCCCAATTCCGATTTGACTGGACCGAATTCTGCGACGCCCCTCGAGCCACCCGCGCACATGTTCACGGCACGCGAAGTGACAAGGGTCACTGCCATCGCGGAGTGAGAAGCGTAGACTACATTCATCTCAGCGAATGTAATTCGAGGTTCCCATGGACCACGGCAATCCAACCCTCGCAGCGCAGGCTCAGCTACTGCGCACCCTGGCGCACCCTGCCCGTCTCTACATCTTGCAGCTCCTCCGGTCGGGTGAGGTTTGCGTCTGTCACCTCCAGGCGGTGCTTGGTGAACGCCAGGCCACAGTCTCCCAGCACCTCATGGCCCTGCGTGCCGCCAACCTTGTGCGCACGCGCAAGGACGGGCTGCATGTCTACTACCGCATTGCCCAACCCCATCTGCTCGAGGCGCTCGACAGCCTGCGACCGCTGGCGATCGGCCCCGCCGGGGCAACTGCCCACCGCGCTCCACGGCTTCGTCTCACGCCCTCGCGCGGACGCTGCACCTGCCCGCGCTGCCAGGCGGCCGCCGCCTGAATGGGCCACCCCAGGCCTCCTATCCATTCATACTGCTGCGCCCCTGATCAAGCGCGGCCCCGTGGGCTGCCTCGCGCAACTCGCGCCCCAGGTAGGCCGGCGAGGGCGCCCTGCATGTGATCCGGACGCAACACTTCCGCGCGCGTCTCCGCCACGCTCATGCGGTGCGCCTCATGCTATGATTGCGCGTGCCTTTCGGCGGCATTCGGACGCGCGCCACACCCTCATCCCGCCGTTGGCCATTCCGCGCACGCGGAAACCCTTCCGCTACCAGGATTGAAATGCACACTGGATCAACGACCACCGAAGGTCACCCCTTCGCCCCAACCCTGAGCCACGATCGAGAAGCGCAACGACATGCGCGTGCAGCCTTGATGCTGGCGCTCGTCGCGCTTGTCGCCTTAACCGCCTTCAGCAGGCCAACCCCCACTGACAAGGCATGTCACCCA
This sequence comes from Chloroflexota bacterium, assembly GCA_026389925.1. Classification (GTDB taxonomy): domain Bacteria; phylum Chloroflexota; class Anaerolineae; order Anaerolineales; family RBG-16-64-43; genus RBG-16-64-43. Next base: position 2,371 of record JAPLGX010000002.1, on the reverse strand, counting down.
TGTGACCTCGAGCCCTCTGCGACGCTCCCCTCGCCCGCCATCGCCCCTGCCGTTGTGCATGCCGTCATGTTTTGGATGGCCGGGTGCGGCCACTGCCAAGAAGTGATGAACAACGTCCTGCCTCCGCTCCAATCGAATTACGGCGAGCACTTGCAGGTCCTGCTAGTTCAACTCGTCGACCAGGCATCAGTGGACCGCCTGTTCCAAGCAGCGGATGAGCTGGGTGTGGCCAAAGAGGACGTGGGTGTTCCCTTCCTCGTCGTGGGCCGATCGGCCCTTATTGGATCGGGGGAAATACCCGATCAGCTACCGGGCATCATCGACGCCGGTCTGGCCTCCGGCGGCATCGCTTTTCCACAACTGGCCAGTCTGGCCGACCTCGCCCCAAGTCGGGCGGCTTCCCAGGCGGTCCAAGCGACCGTGCTCCCCAGTGCGGCTCCTTCGCCTTCTCCATTGCCTGTGGGCGATGCCCCCGCAACCGCGGACCGCTCCGGTTTTGCTGCGGCCTGGGCCGTCATGGTTCTGCTCGCACTCTCCGTGCTCTTTACCAGCTACAACTTCCTGGGTGGTCCGCTTCCGCGATTTGCCGCGTTGTCAAGCGGCCGCACCTGGCTCGTCCCGCTTCTCATCGGCATCGGGCTCTTCATCGCGGGCTACCTCTCCTACGTCGAGCTCGCTCGCGTTGAAGCGGTGTGCGGCCCAATTGGCGACTGCAACGCCGTCCAATCGAGCCGCTACGGCAAGCTGTTCGGCGTCATTCCCATGGGCCTCTTCGGCGTGGCGGGCTACTTGGCCATGCTTGCGGCGTGGGCCTGGCCGCGCTTCCGAAGCGACGCATTGGCCCGCATCACGCCCTTGCTCGTCTTCGCGGCGGCACTATTTGGGGTCTTGTTCTCGATCTACCTCACCTACATCGAGCTCTTCGTGCTGCATGCTGTGTGCGCCTGGTGCCTGGCCAATGCGGTCGTGATGGCGCTTCTGCTCCTTCTGACAACGCCCGCGGCACTGCATTCACTCGAGGGAGGCGAGCCGCCCGACTAAGCTATAGCGCCCCGCCGGGCTCGTTGCGCTTGCGTCTCGACAAAGACCCTCGCGGGATAGCGCTCGCTCAATCCAATTCATCCTCGTGAGTTGCCGCTCCAACATGCCGCGGCCATAATCTGACGCGGTACCCTCGACAGGCCCTCAAATGCGCTGGGCCTGGGCCGGAAGCCACACACCGCGCTTGTCAAGCCACAGGTCCGGCATGAAACTGCCCCTCGCTTTCGGTCTGGTTTCCTTGCTCGCCGCCGTCGTCGTCGGCGCGGTAGCGACTGACTTCACAGCGTATCTCGGCGACGACCCAACCACCTGCAATAACTACCACGTCATGGATGCCGTCCACGAGAATTGGTTTCATGCCGGGCATCACGCCTCGGCCACCTGCAACGACTGTCACACACCTCACGAATTCATCCCCAAGTATGTTGTCAAGGCCATCAACGGTTTCAATCATGTCAGCGCGTTCACGCTCGGGCGTATCCCCGAGGCAATTCGCGCAAAGGAACGATCGCGTCGCGTGGTGCAAGCCAACTGCATTCGCTGCCACGGCGAGACCGCCTCATCCATCGCCGACGGCCAAATGAATTCCGGGCGCGTCTGCTTCGAATGCCACCGCCAGGCGGCGCACGGCCCGCGGGGCATCTCGCTTCTGCCTTACCAAGACAAGGCACACTGACCGCACCTCACAGCGCGGGAAGACACCCATGAAGAAGTGGCCCATCACCACCATCATCCTGGTCGCAATCATCACCATCCTGGCCGGCGCGTTGATCGGAACGCTGCTCTATGTGCGTAACCAACCGCCGACCCTTCGGGGCGTGGCGCCACTGGTCACGGTGGCCGCGCAGGAGCCGGATTCGGCGCAGTGGGGGCTCAACTTCCCCAACGAATACTCCACCTACCTGCAGACGACCAGCAACAACTCGCGCACGGCCTATGGTGGGTCGGAACCGTACTCGAAGTTGGAGGCGGATCCCCGTCTGGTCCAGCTCTTGGCCGGATATAGCTTCAGCAAGGACTACAACGAGGAGCGCGGCCACGGCAATTCGCTGATCGACGTGCGCGCCACCCAACGGGTCAACGAGAAGACGCCGGGAACCTGCTATTCGTGCAAGAGTTCCGACAACCCGCGGCTGTGGAGCGAACTCGGCATGGCGGAGTTCGACGACCCGCCCTTCGCAACGCTGGGTGAGCGAATTACCAACCCGATCGGCTGCGCCAACTGCCATGAAGCGATGACGATGAAACTCATCGTCACCAATCCGGCCCTCGAGGCCGCCCTCGCGGCCCAGGGGAAAGACTGGCGCACCTTCACCCGCCAGGAGATGCG
>JAPLGX010000188.1 GCA_026389925.1 Chloroflexota bacterium | reverse complement strand
CAATGCGGCCAACAATGTTCCCGACCTGCTCTTCGCGCTGATCTCCGGCGGCGCGCTCTCGCTGGCCTTCATCCCGCTGCTCACCGAGACGCTCGAGCAGGAGGGGGGTGCCGCCGCCTGGCGCCTGTTCAGCCGCGTGGCCAACTGGGCCTTCGTGATCACGGCCGTTTTCTCCCTTGGATTGGCATTCGCCGCCGAGCCCATTGTCGCCTGGCGGTTGGGCGTGGCTCCTGGCTTCTCGGCCTCCCAGCAGGCGTTGGTGGTGCAGCTCATGCGCCTCAACCTGATCGCGACGCTCATCTTCTCGGTCAGTGGGCTGGTCATTTCAGGACTGCAGGCCAGGCAGCATTTTTTGCTGCCGGCTCTCGCACCTGTGCTCTACAACGTGGGTCTCATTGCGGGGGTGGTGGTGCTCGCGCCCGAGCACGGGTGGCAGGTCGGCCCACTGCGCCTGCCCGCGTTCGGTCTGGGGATTCGGGGCCTGGTGTACGGCGTGATCCTCGGGGCGCTGTTGCACCTGGCCATTCAAATCCCTGGGCTGGTGCGCTATGGCTTCCGCTGGTCGGTGTCGCTCGCCTGGCGCGACGAGCGAGTGCGGCGCGTGGCGCGCCTGATGGGTCCGCGCGTCCTGACGCTGGGCGCCATCCAACTCGTATTCGTTGTCACCGACAATCTGGCGTCGTATCTGCCCGCCGGCGCGGTCTCGGCACTCGTCTACGGCTGGGTCATCATGCAAGTCCCCGAGACGGTCATCGGCACCGCGATCGGAACAGTGCTCCTGCCACGCCTGGCCGAGCGGCTCGCCCACAACGATCCGGCCGGCTTCAATCTTGTCGCCGCGCGCGCGGTGCGCCTGATCTTGGTCTTCACTCTTCCCACGGCTGTGGCGCTCGGCCTGCTTCTGCCCGCCCTTGTTCCGTGGGTCTTTGGCTTTGATATCGAAGGCACACGCCAGGTGACGGCCGTGGCTCAGATGTTCCTGGTGGGCTTGGCCGGCCACGCGCTGCTCGAGATCGCGGCGCGCACCTTCTACGCCCGACAGGATGCACGCACTCCGCTGACTGCTTCGCTGCTCAACTTTGGGATCTTCCTCGCGCTGGCCCCGCTCCTTGCGCGCGGGCTCGGTGCGGCGGGCATTGCGCTGGCCAATTCGGTCAGCTTCACGCTTGAGGCCCTGCTCCTCCTGGGTTGGGGCTGGCGGCGCGGCCAGCGATTCGTCGTCGGCGATGCGCTGGCACGCGCGGCGCTGGCGGCCGTGGTGGTGCTCGCCATCGCCTTGGGGGCCACGTGGCTGGCGGCCGGCAGCGTACCCGGCGCGTTGGCCGGTGCTGTGCTCAGCGCGGGAGTAGTCGTACTGATCGCGGGGCGCGAACTGCGGGCGTGGGCCAGCGATTGAGGCTAGCCGCCCGCCAAGAGCCGATCGACCGCGGCGGCAGGCTCTCCAAGGTTGGTCACGACAAATACAGCACCACACCGCTCAGCGTAGCGATGCATGTCGCTGTCGCCGGTGCCCCACAGCGGGCGCGGCTCCGGCGTGAGCCACAATGCGCGCCGGCTGCGGCGCACAAACTTGTCGAAGAGATCCAGCCGCGGCTCGTTGAAGTTGTTGCGTCCATCGCCCACAACGATAAACGTGGTGCGCGTGTCGAGCAGGGCCAGGTGGCGACGGTCGAAATCCACCAGGCTGCTGCCCAGGTCGGTGTTGTAGTAACCGGCCGGCATGCGCGCCAGCACCCGCGCCACCGCCTGGTGGGCCTCGCCGCGCGCCAGGTCGGGCGAGATGTACTCCAGCCGGTCGATGAAAGCGAATGCATGCGTCTTGCGCACCTGGTCTTGCAGCGCATGCAACAGGCTGAGCATGAGCTCGGAGACATGCCGCATCGAGGCGCTCACGTCGCACACCACGACCAGCTTGGGTTTGAGATGGCGATCGCGATGCCGCAGCTCCATCGGCACGCCAGCGTAGCGCAGGTTGGCGCGCACAGTCGCTTTGGCATCCAGTTGACCGCTGCGCGCATGCTTCTGGCGGAGTGCCACAGTGCTGCGCAGCGCAGCTGCCAGCCGGTGCACCTCATGCCTCAGGCGCTCCATATCCGCTTCGCTGAGCCGGTCGAAGGGCCGCGCCATGAGGGCCTGCACGTCACTCGGCCGCGGGCGTGCCGCCATGTTTCCCGCCAACTGCTGCCCGGCATAGCTCAACAGCTGCCCTTCGAGCGCGCGCCGGCTGGCGTCGATCTGCGCGCGGATTTGTTTCACCCGTTCACCCTGCAGCCCCAGCCGGAGGAGAGTCTCCTCCAGTTCGGCCAGGGTTTCCTGCACTTCGCGCAGGCGCAGCGCGCGGCGCATACGCTCGATCATCTATTCGCGATAGCGCAGATCATCCACTTGCTGCAGGCCCACCGCCCGCCCGAGCCGTTGCAATTCCTCATCGCTCAGCGGTTCGCCGCGCAGGAGCCGCTCGAACGTGCGACGCAGTGACTCGCTGAACTGGCGCAGGGCTTCGGCCAAGAGTCCTGCTTCCTGGGGAGAGAGATCGCTGGCCAGATCGGGCAGTGAGGGCACGGCGGCATGGTCGAAGAACACAGGGAAGAGCCGGTCGAAGATCGCCAGGCCGCGGTGTTCTTTGATCAGCGCCGCTCGCAGCGACACGCGGAAACGGTCTCGGTCGCCGACACCCGCGGCGCGCACGGCGCGCAGCCCATCGGCGCTCTCTGCCAGGCTGATACGCACACCACTGGCGCGCAGCGCGCTGATGAACCTGAGGATGCGCTCTTCCATGTGCGTCTCCCGCCGACGGTCCGGGCTAGGCGTGGCCCGCGGCCCCGCCAGAGGCCGGCGCGCGGCGCGGTATGGCAAGAAGTGTCTGCGCGCGGCGCAGGTCGGCCTCGTGTTTGAGCAGAACGGTCAGCGTTCGATCGAGCGTCTCCCCATCCAGCGCACGGGCGTTGAGCGCCACCAGTGAACGGGCCCAGTCGAGTGTTTCGCTGATGCTGGGCGCCTTGCGCAGCTCGCCCTGACGCAGGCGTTGCACAACCTCCACTGCCTGGCGGGCCAGATCCTCTGCGAGCCCCGGCACCTTGTGCCGCACCACGCGCAGCTCTTGCTCAAGAGTGGGGTAGTCAATGAAGAGATACAGACAGCGCCGCTTAAGGGCTTCGCTCAAGTCGCGAGTGTTATTGCTGGTGAGCACCACCAGCGGCACGTGCACCGCGCGCAGTGTTCCCACTTCCGGGACGCTCACCTGGTAATCGCTCAGCACCTCGAGCAGGAAGGCCTCGAACTCCGCATCCGCTCGGTCGATCTCATCCACAAGCAATACCACCGGCTCCGGCGAGAGGATCGCCCGGAGTAGCGGCCGCTGCAAGAGGAAACGCATCGAGAAGAAAACATCCTCCTCGCGGCTCAGCCGGTCGGCCGCCTCGCCCAGAGTCCTCGTGCGGCGCAGAGAGGCTTGGACTTTGTCGCGCAGCAATTGGGTGTAGAGAAGCTGCTTGGCGTACTCCCACTCGTAAAGCGCCTTGGTCTCATCCAGGCCTTCGTAGCACTGCAGGCGGATCAGTTCCCTCCCCAGTGCGCCGGCAACGGCTTTGGCTAGCTCGGTCTTCCCAACGCCTGCCGGGCCTTCGGCCAGAATCGGCTTGCTCAATTCCTGAGCCAGGTAGGTGACCGTGGCGATTTCATCGCCGGCAATGTAGGCCTGCTGGCCGAGGGCCTGCCGGACCTGATCGGGAGATTCGAACCGTTGTGACATGTGTTGCGTCCTCCGAGCGGATGGACGACATCGGGCTGCGGTGACGGATGGCGTGAGCGACGAGGCGGGGCGGCAGGTGCTGGGCCGCCCGGTGATTATACGGCGGGCACGTGCCGAGAGGGATAGACGAGGGGCTGCCCCAAGAGGGACAGCCCCTGGCCTTTCCGATGAGAAGAGTGTTACGGGGTAGTTGACCAGCGCCCCATACCGCCGGCGCCCCTCCGCGTCTAGCAGCATCTCCTCCGGCGTTTGATCCCACTCGACCAGCGTACACGGTAGAGGGGCCTCGCCGGCCTCGGGTTCATCCGGCGGCAGTGGCTCGCTCGGCCTTTCGCGCAGGCGGGTCAGGCTGGCATTGTAGGCCACACGATACAGCCAGGTGCCCAGCGACGAGCGTCCCTCGAAGTGGTCCAGGTGCGTCATCGCCGAAAGGAAAGTCTCCTGGACCACATCCTCGGCCGCCTGGCGCTCGCGCAGCAAGCCGAACGCCAGGCGATACACTCTGTCGGCATGGATGTCGAACAGCGCCGCCAGCGCCTGCGGGTCGCCCGCGCGGAGGGATTCAATCGACAGTGTGGACGGTGGCATCCTCTCCCTCTTTAGACGTGGTTGCATGGGCGCAGTTACATCCCGCGCCAATTGTCACATACCCACGCCGCGCCCAGCGGGTGACGCCCCCCTTGCCGATCTCGTTGCCCCAGGCCATAATCATCCTCGCCCAGGCGCACCCGGGCTGCCGACCGGGTGCCGCCAAGGAGGTCAACGTGGCCAGGTCGAAGACACAATTCATCTGCCAGCAATGTGGTCACGCCGCGCCGCGCGGCCTGGGCCGCTGCCCCAGTTGCGGCAGCTGGAATTCGATGGTCGAGCAAATCGTGGCCGAACCGGGGCGCAGTGTGGCGCGCGCGGCAGCCTCCTCCGGCTCGCGCCCGCGCCGCCTGCGCGAGATCGAAGGGGATGCGCAGGAACGCTGGCGCGTGCCGCTCGGTGAATTCTCTCGCGTCCTCGGCGGCGGAGTGGTGCCCGGCTCGCTCGTCCTCATCGGCGGCGATCCGGGAATCGGGAAGTCGACCCTCTTGCTCCAGGTGGCGAGCGCCCTGGCGCGCGACGTCGGGCGTGTGCTGTATGTCTCAGGCGAGGAATCCGAACGCCAGATCAAAATGCGCGCCCAACGCCTGGTGCCGGTCGGGGACAACGGCAGCAATCTACCCGAGGATCTCTTTCTTCTCACCGAGACTGACCTCCAGGCCATTCTCGGCCACGTGGAGCAGGTGGCACCGCGCGTGCTGGTGATCGATTCGATTCAGACGGCCTACCTTCCCGAGCTGACCTCCTCAGCCGGCTCGGTCTCACAGGTGCGCGAATGCGCCGCCCGGCTGCAGGCCTTGGCCAAGTCGTCCGGCATCGCCGTTTTTCTCATCGGTCACGTGACCAAAGAAGGCGCCATCGCCGGGCCGCGGGTGCTCGAGCACATTGTGGACACTGTGCTTTACCTGGAGGGCGATCGCTATCAGAGCTTCCGGCTGTTGCGCGCGGTGAAGAATCGCTTCGGGGCGACCGCCGAAGTTGGCGTCTTTGAAATGCAGAGCGCGGGCATGATAGAGGTGCCCAATCCCTCGGAGGCCTTCCTGGCCGAACGTGTGCTGCACGCCCCGGGGTCCGCCATCGCCGTCACCATGGAAGGCACGCGCCCGCTGCTGGTCGAATTGCAGGGGCTCACCAGTGCCTCCACCTTCGGCAATCCACGGCGCACACCCAACGGCGTGGACCTTTACCGCCTGCTGCTGGTGACGGCGGTGCTTGCGCGGCGGGTGGGTATGCATCTTGCGGATCAAGATATCTTCGTCAATGTCGTCGCCGTCCCGCAGGCTGCGGCCCGCGTGCGCGAAGCTGCGCAACTCGGTTTTGCGCGCATCCTCCTGCCGCGCACGGTACGCCAAGAAGAAGCCTGGCCCAAGGGCATCCAGGTGATTGCGGTGCGTTCGTTGCGCGAGGCGATCGAGCGTGCGCTCGGCGAACCGGCCGGCGAGTCGGCGGGGGCGTAGGCCATGCCGACCCAATTCCCAGCGCAATCCCAGCGTGCGAGGCAGCCGCGGTGAATCCACAGCGGTGGCGCACCTTCTCGCGGATTGTGGCGCTGGTGTGGGTCGTCAATGTGATCGGCTTGGCCGCGCTGGCGTTCGCTTTCACGCGTGGGGCCTTCGGCGACCTGACTTTCTCCGCCGCAAAGGCTCCAGCCGCCACCGCCTCCGCGACTCTCCAGCTCCTCCCCACTCAGACCGCCACGCGAACGCCATTGCCGACGCCCTCGCCCTCGCTCACGCCCAGCCCCTCGCCCCTGCCTGCCTCACCGACCGCCGTGCAGGATACACAAACGCCGACGCCCACGCCCAGCCTCGCACCGACGCCCGCGCCGCGCGTCATTGGCCATTCGGTTGAGGGGCGGCCCCTGCAGGTATTCACTTTCGGCAATGGGCCGCTCAAACGGCTGATGGTCTTCGGCATCCACGGCGGCAGCGAATGGAATACAGTTGCCTTGGCCGACGAATTGATCGCGCATCTCTCTCAGCACCCGGAGCTCATCCCGCCCGAGAACACCTTGGACGTGCTGCGGGTGGTCAATCCGGATGGCCTGGCTCGCGGACGCGGCCCGGAGAGCCGCGGCAATGCGCACAGTGTGGACCTCAACCGCAACTGGCACACCGCCAATTGGGCGGAGCAGTGGCCGCTGGAGGGATGCTGGACCGGATATCCGCTCAACGGCGGCGACGGACCCGGATCGGAGCCCGAAGTCATCTGGCTGCGGCGCTTCATCGTTGCCGAGAAGCCGGAGGCGATCATCAGTTACCACAGCGCGGCGCTCGGCATTCTGCCGGGGGGCATCACGCCCTACTCGCGCTCGGTGAGCCTGGCCGAGGCACTGGCCGCGGTCAGCGACTATCCTTACCCGCCGATCAAGACGGGCTGCGAGTACACCGGCCAGTTTGCGGATTGGTCCGCGCTACAGGGCATCGCCGCTGTAGATCTCGAGCTGACCGATCACGAACAGACGGATTTTGATCAGAACTTGCTCCTCCTCGCCGCCTTTCTCGCGTGGCGCAAGTAAACCCTGAGTGGAGAATAAGCTATGGCCTCTCATCCTGTCAGCTCGTCTGTCCGCGTGATTGAGTGGCTCAAACACATTCACGTCCTGGCCGATGAGATCGGTCCGCGCGGCTCGACCCGAGAAGGCGAGCGCCGCGGGACGCAGTACTGCGCCGAGAGCCTGACCCGCATCGGGCTTTCGCCGCGCGTCGACACTTTTCGCAGCGCGCGTTCGATCTACCAACCGCATCTCCTGGCGTCGGCGCTCATGCTGGTGTCCTTTGTGCTTTATCCCTTGGGCGGACGACTCACCGCCGCGATCGCGGCCGCGCTCAGCGCGATCGCGCTGCTCTCGGATCTCATGGAACTCAGCTTCCGTGACAACCTCCTGCGTCGACTCGTCCCCAAAGGCACAAGCCAGAATGCGGTGGCTGAGCAGAAGCCACGTGGGGAACACCGGGCAGACCTGGTGCTGATCGGCCATGTGGATTCACACCGCACGCCGATTATCTTTTCAAGCGCGCGCTGGCTGGCCGCCTACCGCTTGTTCACCACAGTCGCCTTCGTTCTGTTCGCCGCGCAGATCCTCTTGGATGGGCTCGGCGCGATCACCGGTTGGCGGTGGATATGGCCAGCGACGATTCCCAGCGCGGTCGGCGCCCTGCTCCTGGCGGCGATGTGCTTTCAGGCCGATTCGACTCCCTTTAGCCGCGGGGCCAACGACAATGCCACCGGCGCGGGGCTGGTGCTCGCGCTGGCGCGCGAGTTCGCGGAGCGGCCCCTGCAGCACACGCGCCTGTGGTATGCGCTCACCGGCTGCGAGGAAGTGCAGCACTACGGGGCCATCGACTTCTTCCGCCGCTACGCCCGTCAACTGGTACGCCCCAAAACCATCGCCTTCGAGATGCTCGGGTGCGCGGGACCTTCATGGCTGGTGCGTGAGGGCATCCTCATTCCCTTCCATGCCAATGCCGAGATGGTGCGCCTGGCGCAGCAGGTCGCCAGCGAGCACCTGCAATGGAAGGCCCACTCGACCGTCGTCAGCGGTGGAAACACCGAGATGGCCGACGCACTCCGTCTGGGAATTCCGGCGATCACCCTTTCCGGGTGGGGCCCGCACGGCGAGGCGCCCTGGTGGCACATGGTGGCTGACACCGTCGACAAGATGGATGTGGAAGTGCTCGAGCGCGCCTTTGCCTTCACCACCGCCTACATCCGTGCGCTCGACGATCGGGCGGCCAGCTAGCCTCGGCTTCCCTCGGCGGAGGCGCAACCGAGCCCAGCCCGGCGCGTATATCTCCTTGACACGACACCCTTTCAAGGAGAAACCGCGATGTCTGAGAACGTTCGGCGACTCTATCGCTCGCGCACCCAGCGCATGATCGGCGGTGTATGCGGCGGGCTCGGTGAGTATTTCGATATCGACCCGACCATCGTCCGGCTGTTGTTCGTCGTGACGGCTCTGGCGGGCGGGCCCGGCCTGCTGGCGTACATCATCATGCTGATCGTCGTCCCCAGCGAACCGGAACCCGCCACCGCTTCGGGGCCCAACGCCTCAGCCTGAGCGGCCGCCAAGCACGTGGCACGAACACAAACGCCCGGGAATAACCCGGGCGTTTGAATTGCCAACACGATTTCGCGCGCGAACTGGAGTTATCCCTCCCGCATGAGGAGGGGTCGCATCACCAGCGCGAGGCCGAGCGCGATCAGCAGGATCGGCCAGAACATCGCGTCGCGGACAAGCCCCAGGCGTGAGGCCCCCCAGAAGGCGCCCGCCGCGACCAGCACAACACCGGCCGCCATCCCCCGCCGATGACGCGCCGACCGAATGAGCATGGCGATGCCTGCGGCGACGACCAGCAGCGGCAAAATCAGCGGTTCATAGCGGCTCACCCCAAACGGCAGCAGCCCCAGCGAGCTAGCCAAGAGCAGCGCGCCGACTAGGATAAGCAGCCACCCCCACCCGGCCAACCCGCGCATAGCATCCTCCCACGGAGATGGATCCGTGAACCGCCCGGCTCGCGAGGGCCGTGTCCCCTCACAACTCGTGGGCCATCAGCCACGAGGGCTCGTTCACTTCGCGCAGCCGCCCGTGATGGTCGACGTACGTCCATCGCCCAGGGTCTTCCCCGACAATTTGATAACCCATTTGCTCATACAGCCTCTGCGCGCGCGGGTTGTCTTTGGCCACACCGATCGTCGACACCTGCATCCCGCGCCCGCGCAGTTGCTCTTCGGCCGCCTGGATGAGCTGCCGGCCCAGGCCACGGTTCTGGTACTCGGATTTCACCCGCAGCGCGTAGAGGTATCCGCGAGACGCGCCATCGGCGTACTTCGGGTCGCTGCTTATGAATTGGACAAAGACTTGACCGGCCAGCGCGCCCGACCCGGCCGCACACGCCACCAGCATCACCCTTTGCCCGAGCTGCATCTCTTCAAAGGATTGACGAAAGAGGTGCCGGAAGTGCGCGTATTCGCCCTCCCATTCGAGCGCCGGAAGTTCCTCCTCGCGCAGTGGCCGAATGATGAACTCGTCCAGCGCGGGCGACTGGCTCATGCCGCGGCACCCGTATGCTCTGAGGCCAGCCGGCGTTCGAGCCAGGCAGACTCCTCCGCAGCGTTGTGGACTTCGCCGTCCAGCCAGGCGGCGCGCAGTTCGCGCAGGATGGCCCGGTAGGCGGGCCCGGGCGGCAGCCCGCGAGCGCGCAGAGTTTCGCCATCGGCTATCGGGCGCACCTGGCGCAGATGCTCAACGTAACGCGCAATGTACGCCCGGGCCAGATCATGCTCACCAATGATGGTGGCCAGCGTAAGAGTCGGCAACGAATACTCTTCCAGGCTCTGGACCACCTGGCTGGCGCGCGCCTCGGGCGGCATTGTGGCAAGGGCTGCCAACACCTTGCGCGCCTCACGGATCATCTCGGCGCGGCGTTGCGGAAGATTCAAGCGCGCCATCACACGCTCGCCCGCCTCGGCCGGCAATGAATGCATCCACCCAGCCAGCCAGATCTCGCCGGCGGAGGGCAGCCTGAGGCTGCCCGCCACCTGCGGCATGCGGCCCACGGCCGCCATCACCTGCCGCGCCTGGACTTCTGTCCAGCACAGCCCAGGGTCGATGACCGCCAGCACGCCCATTTCTTCGAGACGCACCAGACTCTTGCCGGGATCCGTTTCGTCGAAGATGGCTTCCAACTCGTGGCGCAGGCGATCGCCGCTGACACGGCCCAGGAGCGGCAGCGCCTGATCGATCAGCTCGCGCGTGCGGCGTTCCAGTGTGAAGCCCAGCCGTTGTTCGAGGCGGATGGCGCGCAGGATGCGCGTCGGGTCATCGACGAATGAGATCGAATGCATTACGCGGATGCGCTTCTCCTCGAGATCACGCAGCCCGCCCCAGTAGTCATAGAGCACGCCGAAGCGTTCGGCGTTGAGCGAGACGGCCAGTGTGTTGATAGTGAAATCGCGCCGATGCAGATCAAGCTTCAGGCTGCCGCGTTCAACCTCCGGCAGCGCGGTGGGTCGCGCGTAGAATTCCGCGCGGGCCGAAACCAGGTCGAAGCTCTCCGGCAGCCGGGCCGCCTCCTCGGCGGTCAGGTGGAGTGCGGCGGCCATCGCGGCACGGCGCTCTCCCAGCAGCCATTTGGCAGTGCCAAACCGGTCGTGGCCGCGCACGCGCCCGCCGTAGCGCTCGGCCGCCGCCTGCCCCAGGGCAATGGCCTCGCCCTCGACCACCAGGTCAAGGTCCGCCGCCGTCAGGCCGAGCAGCAGGTCGCGCACCCCGCCGCCCACCAAGTACACCGGCACGTGGCGTTCGTCGGCCACAACGGCAATGGCCTGCACCAACGCCAATTGCGGCCGCGACAGGGCCTGGCGCAACGTGTCCCCCAGGTTGCGGCGCGCCGCGGCAGGTTGCGGGATGAGCGCCTTGAGCAGATCGGTGCGCGTGACGATGCCGATGACATGGCCGTCGTCCGGCGATACCACCGGCACCTGGCCCCAGCCGTGCTCGACCATCAGTCGCTGCAGGTGCAGGATCGAATCTTCCGGGCGCACACTGAGCGACCCACTCTCCATGATGCTTTCCACCGTCGCGCGCTTCATGCCGTGGGCCAGGGCGCGATCCACCGCTCGCCGAGTGAGCAAGCCCACCACCTGCCCGTCGCGCACCACCGGGAACCCCTCGTAGCCGTAGCGCTGCATACGCTCGGCAGCCTCGGGAATGCTGGTCGACGGCGAGAGGACCTGCGGGCCGGGCGAGTAAATCGATTCGACGCGCGACGAGGGAAGCACGTGCTCGGGCAGCACGCGCATGAGTTCGGCCGCGAGGTCGGCCATCGCCTTCCCGCGAACGAGCGCGGCCGCGGCACG
>JAPLGX010000402.1 GCA_026389925.1 Chloroflexota bacterium | reverse complement strand
TGAAGGTGGGCGAACTCATTCGGGTCTATCTGGTGAGTATCACGGAGTTCGACCTGGTCAATTCGTTCCACCTGCATGCGGCCATGTTTCACCTTTTCCGCACCCGCACCGACCTCGAGCGGTTCGAACTGACCGATACGGTCACACTCGGACAGGGCGAGCGTCACGTGCTCGAATTCCAGTTGGACTATCCCGGGCGCTACATGTTCCACGCCCACCAGAGCGAGTTCGCTGAACTCGGGTGGACGGGCATGTTCGAGGCCCGTGAGGAGGCCGCATGAAGGCTGCCACCCATTCTGCTGCGGCCCGTACGCTGCGCATTCCGCTCTGGCTGGCGGTGGTGCTGCCCCTGGCCGCGCTGGCCGCCGTGTTGGTCTGGCTTGGCGGCGGGGGCCTGCTCTCGTCGCTGCGATCTGACGTCCCGCCTGTCGAGTCGCTTTCTCTCCGCGCCGTGCACCTCAACCGCGATGGGTTCAAGTTCATGGTTTTCAACGCCGCCGCTCAGCCAGTGACCCTGGCGCAGATGACCGTCGACGATGCCTACTGGCAATTCCACGTTCATCCCTCGCGCATCCTGCCGCGCTTCGGCCGCGCCCCGGCCTGAAGGAACTCGGAGTGCAAGGCCTGATCGGCGTGCTGGTCGGCATCGTGCCCGTCGGCTTGGGCATGATGTGGTATCCCGCGTTGCGGGGGCTTTCGCGGCGCTGGATCATGCGGTGCTCGTCCTTACGCTCGGGCTGTTGGTCTTCCTGTTGATCGACACGCTGAATGAGGGCCTGGAAAACGCTCGCGCGCTTCCAGGGGTCCTGCAAGGCATCTCCCTCTTCCTCTTCGCCACGCTGCTCACGTGGCTGGCGCTGCTCGCCGTGAGCTTCTCCCGACCGCGAGGCGAAACAGCGGCATGCACAACCTCGGGGAGGGACTAGGACTAGGAATCGGAGCCGCATTCGCTTTGGGCGAAGCCGCGCTGGGCACTTTCCTGGTCTACAGATTCACGCTGCACGACATAACCGAAGGTGTGGGCATCGTCGCACCCCTACTGCGTTTGGGTGCCGGCGAGCCTTCCGTCTCAGGCAGGTCGCGCTTGGCCTCCTTTGTGGGGCTGGCCCTTCTGGCCGGTGCACCGGCCGTGGCGGGGGCCTGGATCGGCGGCTTTGCCTACTCGCCGGTGTTGGGGACGCTCTTCCTCGGCATCGCGCTGGGCGCCGTGTGGCAGGTCATCGCCGAGGTCGGGCGCGTGCTGCTGCAGCGTGGACGCAGCGAAGGGACGCCCCTCGTTACCTGGCTCAACCTTGCCGCTTTCCTGGCTGGGCTGGCGGTGATGTACCTGACCGCGTTCTTGGTGCAGCCCTGAACAGGCCTAATGTATATACCGCAACGGGCACCCAGTGGGTGCCCGTTGTTTTCTATTCTCGACCCCTGTCTGCAGTCGCGCCGCTCAGCCGCTCATGCGGCGCTGCAACACGCGCCCTAGACGGGCCATGCCCTCGCGGATCTTCGCCGGTGTCGCATTCGAAAAGTTCAAACGCATGGTGTTCTCCCCGCCGCCCTTTGAAAAGAAGGGAGACCCGGGAACGAACGCGACTTTTTCCGCGATCGCATCCTGCAGAACGTCCGCAGACTTCATCCCTTCCGGCAGAGTCGCCCAGAGGAAGAGGCCGCCCTGCGGGCGAGTCCACTGCACCGCCTGCGGGAAGGTTTCTTCCATGGCCTGCAGCATGACATTGCGCCGCTCACGGTAGACCTCGCGAATGAGGCGCACATGCCGGTCGAGGAATCCCTCGCGCGCAACCTCGAATGCGATCATCTGGTTGAAAGTCGCCGTGTGGAGGTCCGCGCCCTGCTTGGCCTGCACCAGCTTGCGGATGACCTCCGGAGGCGCAACGACCCATGCCAGGCGCAGCCCGGGCGAGAGCGTCTTCGAGAATGTGCTCAGGTAGATCACGTTGCCCCGGTAGCACGGGTCCCCATTGCACCGGTGTTCGTTATCCAACCGAACCACCGTCGGCAAATGCTCACCCTCGAAACGCAATTGGCCGTACGGGTCGTCCTCCACGATGGGCACGCCGTGACGGTCGGCAATCTCGACCAGCCGCTTACGGCGCTCGAGTGACAGCGTGACGCCGGTGGGATTCTGGAAATTCGGCAGGACGTAGATGAACTTGGGCCCGGTGCGCATGGCCTCTTCCAGCGCATCCGTCACCATGCCATCGTGGTCCACCGCCACGGGCACGAACTCCGCGCCGACGGCATTCCAGGCCTGGATCGCACCCAGGTAGGTGGGGTTCTCCACCAGGATGTGGTCGCCTCGGTTGATGAATATGCGCCCCAGCAGGTCAAGCGCTTGTTGCGAGCCGGAGGTGATGAGCACGTTCTCCTCGGTGATCTCGAGGCCGTAGCGCATCGAGCGGCGGGCGATCATCTCGCGCAGCGGCTGGAAGCCCTCGGTGGTGCCATACTGCAACGCCTGCGCCCCGGATTCGGCCAGGACCCGTTCACACGCTTGTGACACCTCTTCGATCGGGAAGACATCCGGGGCGGGCAACCCTCCCGCGAAGGAAATGATCTCCGGCTGCTCAGTGAGTTTGAGCAGCTCGCGGATGGCCGAGCTACCCATGCGTTGTGTGCGTTGGGCGTAACGATGGTCCCACAGGGTTCGCATGCTTAGACTTCCTCCTCGACCCGGGCGCCTATCGGCCGCTTCGGGCGAGCGAAGGCTCGCGAAAGTGCAACGCTGTGCCGGTACTCCTGCACCTGCCGGTCCACTTCGGAGGCGGTCCATCCCAACTCGCGGGCCAGCATCTGGCCGACACGCGGGGCCAAGTGTATCCCCCCGTCGGGCGATTCCAGGATGACCCGCGTCCGCCGGATGAGGACGTCGCTGATCGTCTGGGCCATCTCTTCCTCAACCGCATGGCGCACGCAGGCCCACGGGTAGGCTAGACTCGGTTCGAGGCGTTTTGAGAGCTGCGGCGTCTCAAGTGCGCGACGGACCACGCTCCACGCCTCGCCCCCGTACGACCACAGCAGTTGGCGCATCAGGTCGTCTTCCAGCTCACCTTCTTCCGGCACGGCGGCCTGCGGCAAGATCGCGTGACCGCGGGTGACGGATGGCCTCCGCGGCGCGGGCAAGCGCGGGGCGGCCAGGTCGACGACCTTGGCCGCCATCGAGCGGAATGTGGTCAGTTTGCCGCCGGCCACGCTGAGCAACCCCGAGGCGCTCGTCACATAGCGATGCTCGCGCGATACGCGCCCGGGGCGCTCCTCGTCATCCCGCAGGAGATTGCGCACGCCGGCCCAGGTGCTGAGGATGTCTGCCTCCGCCCCCTGCACCTCGCGAAACGAAGCGCGCATCGCCTCCAGCATGTAGGCCACGTCATCCGCGTCGGTGGAGGCCTCTTCGGGCGGGCCGGTGTAATCAGTATCGGTCGTTCCCACGTAGGCAAACCGCCCCCACGGGACGAGGAACAGCTTGCGATGATCGCGCGGCGAGGAGAAGACCACGGCATGCGTGCAAGGAAATCGCTCGCGCCGGAAGACGAGATGGATGCCTTTGGTCGGGCGCAACAGCGGGCGCGCCCCGGGCTCATCGAGAGCGCGCAGGGCATCCGCCCACGGGCCAGCCGCATTGACCACGACGGACGCGCGCACTTCAGCTTGGCGCCCGCGCAGCCGGTCGTGCACGGCAACCGAGGCAACCCCTCCGCGGGCATTGCGCCCGAGACCCACAACTCGTGCATGGTTGCAGACGACCGCTCCGGCCTGCGAGGCGGCGCGCACGACCGCCCACACCAGGCGCGCATCATCACACAACGCATCGTAGTAGCGCGCCGCGCCCTTCAACCCGCGGGCCAGCAGCACCGGCTCGCGAGCGAGCGCCTCCTGCGGCGGCAGCATGCGGTGGTGCTGGGCGTGGCTGACCGAACCCAGCAGCTCATACAAGCTCAATCCGGCGTTCATCACCCGCGGACCAGGGTGGTCGTGCTGATAGAAGGGAATGAGGAACGGGGTACGCCGCACCAGGCCGGGCGCCAGATGCAGCAGTACCCCGCGCTCCTGGCTGGCCTCGCGCACGAGGCCCAGGTGCAGGTACTCAAGGTAGCGCAGGCCGCCGTGGATCATGCGCGAGGAGCGGCTGGAGGTGCCGAACGCAAAATCATCCTGCTCGACGAGGGCCACCCGGTAGCCGCGCAACGCAGCATCCCAGGCCACGCCGGCGCCCACGATGCCGGCGCCGATCACCACCACGTCGAACGTCTCGCGCTCCAGCCTCGACCAGTGCTGCTCGCGATCGAGCTTCACCGAGACCTCCACATCACACCCGGATTGAGGATGCCTTGCGGATCCACATGATGTTTCACTGCCATGAGCAGCTGATATCCGGCCGGCCCAACTTCAGCCTTGAGCCACGAAGCATGCGACCGCCCGATCCCGTGATGGTGCGTGAGCGTCGCGCCCAGGCTCATGATGCGATCGGTGACCGCCTCTTTGACGCGCTGCCATTGGGCAAGCGGATCGGCGCTATCCTGCGGAGCCAAGAAGGTGAAATACAGCGAGGCGCCCGTCTCATACGCGTGAGAGACGTGGCACATCACGTAGCCTCGTTCGCCGAGCGCCTCCCGCGCCGCCTCACCCAGTTGGCGATGTAAGGAAACAATCTCCGACCAGCGCGTGGCCGTCTCAAACGTATCGACCATCAGCCCGCGGTCAAGGAACACATCGCGCAAGTAAGGATGGTGGAAGCGGTCGCGCAGCCAATCCCTCCCGGGCGAGCTTCCCAGATGGAAGGCACCGCCGCGCTCCATCTCACGCCGCGCGCGGCCCGCATCGGCGACCACCCGTTCGGCCTCACCTTCAAAGCCGAGGATCAGCAGCGCGGCCGAGGCCCGCGGGTAGCCCAGGCGGGGCACAAGCGCCAGGCCGGCGCGGCGTACGACGGCCGCCAGCGCGCTCGATGCGCGGCGCGAGAGGGCCAACCCGGCCCGCGTCTCGTCTGCATCCGAGAGCCGGGCCAGCGCCGGACG
>JAPLGX010000113.1 GCA_026389925.1 Chloroflexota bacterium | reverse complement strand
CTCGGCCTGTGTCTTCTCGGTGGACGACGTGCAGGGCGATGAACGGATCATCGCCCAGCTGGTTGAGCACTGCCCGATCACTGCGGTGACCGAGAACGCGCACGGCGCGCGCGTATACTGGAACGGGCACGTGCGCAATTTCCCCGCGCCGCGGGTGGACGTGCGCGATCAGACGGGCGCCGGCGACATATTCGCCACGAGCTTCTTCGCGCGCCTGGCGGAGACGCGCGATCCGTGGGAGGCGGCGCGCGCGGCGACGCTCCTGGCCTCGGCCTCCGTTGCGCGCGAGGGCCTGGCCGGAATCCCCTCGCGCGAAGAGGTCGCGCGCAGCCGGCTGGTGGTGGAACGGCCGTGACCCGCATCTACGCCTTTGTCAATCAGAAAGGCGGGGTGGGCAAGACCACCACCGCCATCAGCCTGGCCGCGTACTTTGCCGCCCTCGGCCAGCGGGTGGCCCTGGTGGACCTCGACCCGCAGGCCAATGCCACCTCCTGCCTGGGCATTGACAAGCGCACGGTGGAACGTGGCACCTACGAGGTGCTGAGCGGCGACCTGCGCTCGAGCGCGGTGCTCCTGCAGAACGAGCGCCTGGGCCTCAGCCTGATGCCGGCCTCGCCCAATCTCACCGGCGCCGAGCTCGAGCTGGTGGGCGAGATCGGGCGCGAGATGCGCCTGCGCCAGGCCTTGGAGGAACTCGCCCCTGCCTTCGACTACCTCTTGATCGATTCGCCGCCCTCGCTGGGTCTCCTGACCCTCAACGCGCTGGTGGCTGCGGCGAGCGGCGTGATCATCCCGGTGCAATGCGAGTATCTGGCTCTGGAGGGCTTGAGCCAGCTCACACAGACCATCGCCCGTGTGCGATCGGCCTACCACCCCGGGCTCATCGTGCGCGGCCTGGTGATGACGATGTTTGACGGGCGGGCGAATCTCGCCGCCCAGGTGGTGGCTGAGGTGCGCTCGCACTTTCCCGGGCGCGTGTTTGGGAGCATCATCCCGCGCAGCGTGCGCCTGGCCGAAGCGCCCTCCCACGGCTTGCCGATTTCCGTCTATGCTCCCTCCTCGCCGGGCGGCCTCGCGTATCGCGCGCTGGCTGAAGAAATCCTGCGCGGAGACGGGGTGCCGCTGCCTGCGCCATCCGCTGCCGCTCTTCATCCAACAGGGACGGTGGACCATGCCTAGCAAGAAACACGGTCTCGGCCGAGGGCTGGATGCGCTGTTGCCGGTTGAGGAACAGCCGCAGGGGACGCGCGAGGTGGCGGTGGCCCTCATCCGCCGCAACCCGCGCCAGCCGCGCAGCGGCATGGCCGAGATCGAACTGGAAGAACTGGCGGCGTCGATCAAGGAGCACGGCGTGCTCCAGCCGCTGGTCGTGACGACCGGAATGGTGCCGGGCGAGTTCACCTTGATCGCCGGCGAGCGCCGGCTGGAGGCGGCGCGCCGCGCCGGTCTGGAGAAGGTTCCGGTTGTGGTGCGCGCGGCCAGCGAGCAAGAACGGCTGCTGCTCGCGCTCATCGAAAACGTGCAGCGCGCCGATCTGTCGCCGCTGGAGACGGCCGGGGCCTATCGCCAGCTCAACGACGAATTCGGCCTCTCACATGAGGAGATCGCGAGACGCGTCAGCAAGAGCCGCGTGGCGGTGACCAACACGCTGCGCCTGCTGCGTCTGCCTGAGGCTGTGCGCCGGGCGCTGGCCGCCGGGCAGCTTTCCGAGGGTCATGCGCGCGCGCTGCTCGCGCTGCCCACCGTCCAAGCCCAGGCCGCCGCCGCCGACACGGTCATCCGCAAGGCGCTCAACGTGCGTCAAACCGAGGACCTCGTGCGGCGGCTGCTCGGCAAACGCACCACCCAGCCCGCCCCGGCCAAACTGCCGCCCGATCTGCGCGCCTTGCAGCGCAAGCTGCAGGAGGCTTTCGGCACACGCATCGACCTGCGCCGGGCCAAGCGCGGCGGCACGCTCATCTTCCATTTCTATTCCGATGAGGAACTGGACGCCCTGGCCGACCACCTGCTCGGTGCCGGCTGAGGCCGCCCGCCCCGTGCCGCCCGAAACGATTCTCTTCGACGGACACATCCTCACCCAGGATGCCGGCTGCCCGCGCGCCTCGGCCCTGCTCGTACGCGGCGAGAGAATCGTTGCCGTGGGCGGCCAGCGAGAAATGCTCTCCCTGGCCGGCCCGCACACGGTGCGCCTCGGGCTGGGGGGGCGGACAGTTTTGCCCGGCCTGGTGGATGCCCATCTGCACTTGGATTGGTATGCGCGCAGCCTCACAGGCGTCGCGGCCGAAACCGCGACGCGCGCGGACTGCCTGGCTCGTGTGCGCGCACGGGCGCGGGAGACCGCGCCCGGCGAGTGGATCGAGGGCAGCGGCTGGAACCACAATGCGTGGGGCGGGGTCTACGGCACGCGCGCGGAGCTGGATGAGGCCGCGCCGCAGCACGCGGTGGTGCTCACGGCCAAATCCGGGCACGCCGCCTGGGTCAACACCCGCGCGCTCGGGGCGGCGGGTATCACCGGCGACACCCCCGACCCGCCCGGCGGACGCATCGGTCGCGCCCCGGACGGCACGCCCGACGGGCTGCTGTTTGAGAGAGCCATGGACCCCGTGACCCGGGTGCAACCCGAGCTGGCCGGGGAGGCGCTGGTGGAAGCGCTGGCGCGCACCCAGCAGGCTCTGGCGCGCCTGGGCCTCTCGACGGTGCACGATTTCTCTTCGCCGCGCACGTGGGAGGCTTTGCACGAGCTGCACGCGCGCGGCGAACTTCGCCTGCGCGTGGTGAAGAACCTGCCGGGCAGCGAGCTGGAGCATCTGCTCGCGCAGGGCCTGCGCGCCGGCCTCGGCGACGCGTGGCTGCGCCTGGGCCACCTCAAGTTCTTCGCCGATGGTGCGCTTGGTCCGCGCACGGCGGCGATGATGGAGCCCTATGCGGGCGAACCCGGCAACCTCGGCCTCGTGGTGACCGATCGCGAAACGCTCGTCGAGCGCGGCCGCCTGGCCACGCTCGGCGGATGGCCAATCGCGGTGCATGCCATTGGCGACCGCGCGGTTCACGAAGTGCTCGAGGCTTTCGAGGCGCTGCGCGCGCTGGAGGCGGAGCACCACATCGCGCGCGATGCGCGCCGCCACCGCATCGAACACTTGCAGCTTGCGTTGGAAGAGGACCTGCCGCGGCTGGCACGCCTGGATCTCGTGGCCTCGATGCAGCCGAGCCACGCGCCCTCCGACCGGCGGATGGCGGAGCGTTACTGGGGCCCGCGCTGCGCCCGCGCCTATGCCTGGCGCAGCCAACTGGCCGCGGGGGCGCACCTGGCGTTCGGGTCGGATGCGCCGGTCGAGCCGCCCAACCCGTTCGAGGGGTTGCACGCCGCGGTGACGCGCCGCGGCGCGGATGGCGAACCCGGTGCGGCCGGCTGGTATCCCGAGCAACGTCTGACGCTGGCCGAGGCGTTGCGCGCCTACACCCTCGGGCCGGCGTATGCCGCCGGCGTGGAGAAAGAATGCGGGATTCTCGCGGCGGGGCGCTGGG
>JAPLGX010000437.1 GCA_026389925.1 Chloroflexota bacterium | reverse complement strand
GAAATGTTGACAATGCGCCGTGTGCCGTCGCGCAGGCGCTCCTGGTGCACGATGACCTGGATGGCCGAGGCCACCTGCTCGCGAATGGCGCGCGAGGGAAGCTCCATCCCGGCCATCAGCACCATCGTCTCCAGACGGGAGAGCGTGTCGCGCGGGCTGTTCGAGTGCAGCGTGGTCATCGAGCCGTCGTGGCCGGTGTTCATGGCCTGCAGCATGTCGAGCGCGGCGTCGTCGCGCACCTCGCCCACGATGATCCGGTCCGGGCGCATGCGCAACGCGTTGACGACCAGATCGCGGATGGTGATTTCGCCGCGGCCCTCGATATTGGGCGGGCGCGATTCCAGCGAGACCACGTGCTCCTGGCGCAGCTGCAACTCAGCCGCGTTTTCAATGGTCAGGATGCGCTCGTCGCCCGGAATGAACTGGGACAGTACGTTGAGCAGGGTCGTCTTGCCCGAGCCGGTGCCGCCCGAGATGACCATGTTCATCTTGGCAATGACGCACGCCTTGAGAAACTCCATGGCTTCGCTGGTGATCGACCCGAAGCGCACCAGGTCCTCGACCGTGATCGGGATGCGAGCAAACTTACGGATGGTCAGGACCGGCCCAACCAGCGAGATGGGCGGGATGACCGCATTGACGCGCGAGCCGTCGGGCAGGCGGGCATCGACGTACGGGCTGGATTCGTCGATGCGCCGGCCGAGAGGCGAGACGATGCGGTCCATAATGCGCAAGACGTGCTCGTCGCTCTCAAACACCACGTTGACCCGCTCGATCTTTCCCTTGCGCTCGACGTAGACATCCTTGTGGCCGTTGACCATGATCTCGGTTATGCTGTCGTCCGCCAGCAGTGTCTCCAGCGGCCCGAAGCCGAGGATCTCGGCCACGATGGCTTCGAACAGGCGGCGCTTCTCGGCCCGCGAGAGGACGATGTTCTCCTCGGCCAGAATGCCCTCGAACAACTCCTCAATCGTCTGGCGCACTTCGGCCGTGCGATTGACATCCATCGACGGGTCGAGTTCGGTGAGCAGCTTGTTCTGCACGCGTGTCTTGAGGTCGATAAGGCCGCTCTCGCCCTGGGCCCCGCCGGGCTTCAGCCGCTCGCTGGCGCGGATGGCCTGCAGCCGCGAGGGCGCGAGGTCCTCCGGTTGCGGCGGCGCAGTTTGCGCCTGCTCGTATCGCTTAAGAAGAGACACGCTCATCTCTCACTTTCTACCAGGCACCCTCAGCGCGGGCGCAAGATCCCCGTGCGGATCGGTTTCTTTTCTTCTTCGGGCGCGGCCTCGCGCACCTCGGTCAGGCGAACGCGCAGCGTCTGCGCCAGCTCCAGCACGGCGCGCACCAGCGGCCGCGTGCGGTCGCCCATCATGAACGGCACCCCCTGGTTGGTGGCCTGGATCGCCGTGCGCTCATCGAAGGGCAGCTGCGCGGCCACCGGCTGCTTCAGGTTGTCGGCCACCGCCTCGGCCGTGATACCGAAGCGTTTGTCGACCCGGTTCATCACCAGCATGATCTTGCCCAGGTACTCCAGCCGCTCGGCCACGTCGTAAAACAAACGCACATTCTTGATGGTGGGGATGTCGGGCGCCGCCAGGAGCACGATCACGTCGCTCTCGTCGAAGATGGTCAGGGTCACATCGTCCAGCGTGGGCGCGGTATCGATGACCGTGTACTGATAGGTCTGCGCCAGGAAGCGCAGCAAACGCTTGACCTGGTTGTGGCCCTGCTGCACCGTCTCGCTGTGTTCCGGGCTGGGCGGGGCCGAGAGCACGCGCAGCCCCGTGCCGTGCGCCACCAGGACGCTGTCGATCACCTCCGGGTCGAGCTCCACCGACTTGTCGGCCAGGTCGGCGATGCTGTTCTTGGCTTGCAGGTTGAGGAACACCGTCGCATCGCCGTACTGCACCGAGGCATCCACCAGCACGGTGGGCGTGTCGACCGTGTGCAGCGCCAGGGCCAGGTTGACCGCCACCGTCGTGCGCCCCACCCCGCCCTTGGGCGAGTAGATGGTGATGACCTTGCCCGCGCGCTGGACGTGCACCGGGGCGGCAACCGCCTCCACCCCGATCGACTTCTTCTGCTCGAGCTTGACGGCGATGTCGCCAACCTTGCGGATGGTGGCGATCAGCTGGTCGGCCGAGGGCGGCTTGGCGAGGTAGCCGCGCGCGCCGGCCAGCATCGCCTTCTGCATGTAGTCGGTGTCGCTCTGCACCGAGAGCATGATGATCTGGGCGAAGGGCACTTCCTCCAGCACCTTCTCGGTGGCCGCAATGCCGTCCATGTCGGGCATGTTGATGTCCATCAGGACGACGTGCGGCTCGGTCTGCTTGGCGAGGGTGATGCCCTCTTTCCCGGTGCCGGCGGCGCCACAGACTTCGAGATCGGACTCGAATTGCAGCAGCTTGCGGATGCTCTCGCGCGTCTCCGCGAAGTCGTCGACGATCAGGACGCGGATCTTGGTAGCCACAGCGCTATCACTTAGTCGTGACTCTGTCCCCGGGAAGTTCCGGAATGAAGAGCTGGTCGGTGAAATTGGCCTGGCCGTAGGGCAGCTTGGGCGGGAGCGAGATGTTGCGCTCCGTGATCAGGCGCTGCAGATCCCAGCTCGGCAGGTCGAGGGCCGAGGTATCGCCCGTGGCACGCAAGGCAAACGAGAGATCGCCGCCCGTTTTCATGATCAGGTTGAGCGCCAGCGCCTCTTGCGGCAAGACCTCTAGCACGATAATGTCCGGGGCGGCGGGTTCCCCGCCCACCGGCGTGGGCTGAGCCTGCGGCGCACCCACCCCCTCCGCGGCAATCGCCTGCGCGGCGCTCTTGCTTTGGACTGTGCCCACCGCCAACACGCGTGCATCCGAGATCACGATCGCCGACACCGGGCGAGCCCGCTGCGCCTCGCTGGGAATGTCGTAGGCGGCCAGAACAACGTTTGTGAGTGGCGCCTCCGTCAAGACGCGCCCTCGGTTCCCCTCGATCACCTCGAGCTTCCCTTCGGCCGTGATCACGAACACCTGGAGCTTATTGGGCATCGAGGTTTGGAAATCTGGATCGAGATCGAGGAAGAGCAGTGTGCCGATGACCGCCACATGGTCACCGCGCTGCGGCGCAAAGGCCACGCCCGCCAGCCGGCTCATCGGCATGGCGATCGCCAGCTTGCCGGGCGCCATGTCGAGGGCCATCTCCGAGCCGGCCACCGTCTGCCCAGCCAGGCTTTCGGCCACCTGGCTGGAGAAGATCGGCTCACCGCGTTTGATGTCGAGCCGCGCGCGCAAACCCACGATGGTGGTGGGGTCCGTCACCAGGCCTTCCAGCCGATACAGGGTGGGCCACGGCCCGAGGGTGATGTTCTCCTGCGTCACAAACGCCCCGGCGGGGATGTCCTGCGCGGCGAAGACCACCGAGAAGACGTCGGTCGGAAGCTGCGGCGTGGGCGTCGCATTGCGCGTCGTGGTTGGCCTGAACTTCGTCCAGGCAAAGACCAACCCCGCAACAATGAGCAGGATCAGGCCGATGATGAGGAAGAGGCGACGGCGCATGAAGACCTCCTAGGGCGTGGGCCACATCCACCCTGCCGATAGGCTGTCGGATGCGGCCGGCAGGGGCTGGGCTTGGGCGCAGACAAAAGGGAAATCCCTGGACAGGTGCGGTGGTTATGATACCTGGAACGCCCGGGTTGTCAAGCGCACCGCCCTTCAATACGGCAAAGGGCCTCGCCGCATGGGAGGCCCTTTGCTGACGTCCGACGCGACTGCAATGGGCTTAGATGTTCGTGATGATGTTGCTAAACACGTTGCCGATGGCCGGGCCGAGCAGCGAGAGGATCACGATCACCACCACCGCAACCAGCACCAGGATCAGCGCGTACTCAACTAGACCTTGGCCTTTCTTCATGAAGCGCTTCATTGTCTTTTTCTCCCTCGACAGGACCTGACCGGGGGTGAGGCCTGTCGACCAAAAGGTGATGCGGGTGTGTACCGGCTAGATGTTGGTCACGATGTTGCTGAAGACGTTTCCAATGGCCGGGCCGAGCAGGGACAGGATCACAATCACGACAACAGCAACCAAGACAAGAATCAACGCGTATTCAACGAGACCCTGACCCGTCTTCTGGAAGCGCTTGAACATTTTTTTACCTCCTTTCATTCTGGGCTCGCTCGTTCAGACTGCCCACATTATAGACCTGCCCCCTGCGGATTCGCCTTGCGGAAAGCTTACCGAAGGGGTGCGAACCCGCCGGCGGGGAGCAAGGAGCATGCCGCGCGGCCAGGCGGCAGGCCC
>JAPLGX010000096.1 GCA_026389925.1 Chloroflexota bacterium | reverse complement strand
CTTCATCTCGTACACGATCTGGGTGGTCAGCTTGGCGCCCGTGCAGCCCAGCGGGTGACCCAGGGCGATCGCGCCGCCATTGGGGTTGATCTTCTGCGGATCCATGCCCAGCGTGCGGATCACCGCCAGGCCTTGGGCGGCGAAGGCCTCATTGAGTTCGATCACATCGATATCGGCGATCTTCAGCCCAGCCTTCTTCAGCGCCAGCGGCACGGCCGCGATCGGTCCGATGCCCATCAGCTCGGGCGCCACACCCCGCACGGCGAACGAAACGAAGCGCGCCAGCGGCTCGAGGCCGAGCGCCTTGGCCTTGCGGGCTTCCATCACGACCACCGCTGCGGCCCCGTCCGACATCTGCGAGGAGTTGCCGGCGGTGACCGTCCCGCCCTGCAGGAAGGCCGGCTTGAGCTTGGCCAGCGCTTCCAGCGTCGTGTCGCGGCGCGGGCCCTCATCGGCCTCGAAGGTGAAGCTGCGCTCGCTGCGCTTGCCGTTCTCGCCCACTTCGACGAGGTTCACCTTGAGCGGGATTATCTCCTCGACGAATCGGCCGGCATCTTGCGCCGCCGCCGCGCGCTGGTGGCTGCGCAGCGCCATGCCGTCCTGATCCTCACGCGAGACTCTGTACTCCTTCGAGACGCGCTCGGCAGTGAGGCCCATATTGAGGTACACCCCGGGCCACTCGGCCGCGAATTCGGGGTTGGGGCTGAACTTGTTGCCGGTCATCGGCACCATCGACATCGATTCGCATCCGCCGGCGATCACCACCTCCGCCAGACCCGAGAGGATGGCCTGCGCGCCCATAGCGATGGTTTGCAGCCCGGAGGAGCAGAAGCGGTTGACCGTGGCCCCCGGCACTTCCATGGGCAGCCCCGCCCGCAGTGCGGCCAGGCGCCCAATGTTCAGGCCCTGTTCGCCTTCCGGGAAGGCGCAGCCAATGAGCACATCATCGATCTCCAGCGGATCGAGCGGCGCTGCACGGCGCAGCGCTTCACGGATGACCGCAGCCGCCATTTCGTCCGGCCGCACACTGCGCAGCCTACCGCGCCCGGCTCGCCCCACCGCCGTACGCACCGCGGCCACGATTACCGCCTCCCGTCCACCTGCGCCTGAAGCCCGCACTGCGGGACCGGCTGCGCGCGGCGCAGCTTTGCGCGCCGTCGCCGCGGGTGCGCGCGTCGCGCGTTTGGGGGTTGCGGCACTTCCTTTCTTTGCAGGCATCGCTCACCTCCACCCTCCGCTTGCGCCGCCAGCCTGCGCCGGCCACGCCCAGACGGCAGGGAATTCGCTAGTTGCGCAGCGGCTTGCCCGTCTTCAGCATGTGCCAGATGCGCTCCTGGGTCTTGGCTTCCCCGCACAGCGAGAGGAAGGCCTCGCATTCCAGGTCGAGGAAGTACTGCTCATCCACCCAGGCCGGCGGGCTGAGCGGCCCGCCGCACAGGATGTTGGCCAGTCTGTTGCCGATGAGCGCGTCGTGTTCACTGATGAACCCGCTCTCCTTGAACATGAACACGCCCACCTGCATGCCCGAGAGCGAGTCGCGCCCGGCGGCGTACAACTTGAGCGGGATGGGCGGCCGGTAGCCTTCCTGCGCACGATAGAGCACTTCGCGCTTGGCTTCGGCCAGGAGGTGCGATCGGTTCATCACCATGCGATCGCCCGGCGAGAGGAAGCCGAAGGCGCGTGCCTCCTCGGCGCTCGTCGCCACCTTGGCCTGGCCGACCATCTCGAAGATTCGCTGCAGCGAAACCAGCGGATCGGAGCCCTTGGTGCGCATGGCGGGCGAAAGGATGCGCCGCACCATTTCCTTGCAGCCGCCGCCGGCCGGGATGAGCCCGACGCCGACCTCCACCAGGCCAATATAGCTCTCGGCCGCCGCCAGCGCGTTCGGACAGGCCATGGTGATCTCGCAGCCTCCGCCGAGGGCCATGCCGGCGACAGCCACGGCGATGGGCCGCGTCGAGTAGCGGATGCGCTGGTTGATCAGCTGGAAGCCGCGGATGGCCTTCTCCAGCTGCTCCCACTCCTTGTTTTGCGCCCCGACCGCCACCAGGAAGATGTTGGCCCCCGCGCAGAAGTTGTCAGCTTCATTGCCGATGACCAGACCTTCGAACTCGCCCGCATCCAGGCGGTCGAGCGTGCGCTGCATCAGGTCCCAGATATCGGTGTCGAGCGCATTCATCTTGGTGTGGAATTCGAGACAGGCCACGCCCTCGCCGATATCCACCAGCGAGGCCCCGGCGTTCTCTTCGATCACACCCCCGCCCTTCTTGCGCGGCGCGAGGCGCAGGATTCCCGGGTCCGCGGCAAAGCGCTGGTAGCCGCGCTGGGCGAGGTTGTAGACTGCGACCGGCGCGCCCGCCTCCACCTGATAGAAGGTGGGGCAGCCAGCCGCCAGCATCTCGCGCACCCACGGCGCCGGCTTGTGACCCGCCGCTTCCATTTTCTCCACCGTCTCCGCCACACCCAGCGCATCCCAGGTTTCAAAGGGGCCGGCCTCGTGCATGAAGCCCCACTTGAGGGCCAGGTCCACGGCCATGAGGTCGCCCGAAATCTCGGGGATACGATTGGAGGCGTAGGCCAGCCCGTGGTAGGTCACCTGGCGCAGCAGCTCGGCCGCTCGGTCGTTCTCAGCCAGCAGCGCTTTGAGGCGCTCGCCCAGGGGCTTGATCTCGCGGGCTTTGCCCACCGATTCGAAGCGTGGCTTGGTGGGCGCCTCGTAGCCCATCGTCTTGAGGTTGAGCGTCCAGAAGTCCCTCTTGCCTTCGACGCGCACCTCTTTGTAGAAGCCCTGGTTGGTCTTGCCGCCCAGCCAGTTGTTGTCGACCATCTTCTTGAAGAGGTCCATCACCAGCGGCGAGACCATTAACTCGCGCTGTTCATCGTTGGGCACGGCCGGGTACAGATTGCGCAGGACGTGATACAGCACGTCAATGCCCACCAGGTCGAACAGGCGGAAGGTGGCCGTTTTGGGGTGGCCAACCAGGGGACCGGTGATGGCATCGACCTCATCGATCGTGTAGCCATGGCGCAATGCATAATCGATGAGGAAGATGCCCCCGATGGTCCCCACGCGGTTGGCGATGAAGTTGGGCGTATCCTTGGCGATCACCACACCCTTCCCCAGCACGCTCGTCCCGTAGCCGCGCATGAACCCGACCACCTCCGGCGACGTGTCGCCAGTGGGGATGATCTCCAGGAGCGGCAGATAGCGCGGCGGGTTGAAGAAGTGCGTGCCGAGGAAATGCCGCCGGAACTCCTGCGAGCGGCCCTGGGCGATCTGCGAAACCGGGATGCCGGAGGTGTTGCTGCTGATGATGGTCTTCGGTTTGCGCACCGTCTCCAGGCGGGCCATCAGAACCTGTTTGATCTTTAGGTCCTCGACGATGGCCTCGAGAATCCAGTCCGCCTCCTTGAGCAGTTCGAAATCGTCCTCGAGGTTCCCGATGCGGATGCGGTTCGCCAGATCGGGAATGTAGAAGCTGGCAGGGCGCGAGTGCAGCGCCCGGTCAAGCCCGGTGCGCGCGAAGCGATCGCGCACCTGCGGGTCCTTCAAGGTCAGGCCCTTCTTCTCTTCCTCGGGGGTGAGCTTCGGCGGCACGATGTCGAGCAGGGTGACCGTGACCCCGGCGTTGGCCAGGTGGGCGGCCAGCCCTGCGCCCATCGTGCCTGCCCCGATCACGGCCGCGTGACGAACGGTATAGGTCATCGCTCCCTCCCTGTGGGGGGCATGGCGGAGGCGCGGGCGAGCCCGCGCCCCGCCCTTAGCGCAACTCGCGGCTGCTGTATCCCAGGATGCGCCGCGCTACGACCAGGCGGTTGATCTGCCCAGTTCCCTCGAAGATGTCGTTGATCTTGGCGTCGCGGAACCACTTCTCCAGGAGCAGCTTGCGCGAGTAGGCGATCGGCCCCAGGAGTTCCACCGCGCGCTGGGTGATCTTGGTCACCGCGTCGCCGGCCTTGACTTTCGACATGGAGGCTTCCTGCGAGTTGGGCAGGCGCTGGTCGGCCATCCACACCGCCTTGAGCACCAGCAGCCAGGCGCTGCGCAGCATGACTTCCATGTCGATCACCTCGCGTTCGATGTGGGTCAACTTCTGGCGTGGCAGATGGTAGCGGATGGTCACACCCTGGCTTGTCAGCAGTTCCTTCACAAGATCGACCGTGGCGCGGGCAATACCCATGGCCGAGGCCGAGACCAGCGGACGGGTGGCATCGAAGGTGGCCATGGCGCCCTTGAAACCGGCCTCGGTGGACTTCTCCTTGGCGACCTCCGCGCTGCCCAGGATATTGCCGAACGGGATGCGGCAATCCTGCAGCACGACCGAGGCCGTGTCGGAGGCGCGGATGCCCAGCTTGTGCTCGAGCTTGGTCACGGTCATCCCCGGCGTGCCGGCTTCGACGACGAACGGGCGCATGCCGGCGCGGCCGGCCGAGGGGTCGATCGTCGCCCACACCACCGCGAAACCCTTGGTCTCCACCAGCGACTTCTGTCCGGCGGTGACGAAGATCTTCTCGCCGTTGAGCACCCAGAAGTCGCCGTCGCGAACGGCGGTGGTGCGGATCGCAGAGGTGTCAGACCCGGCCTGCGGTTCGGTCATGGCCATGCAACCGAGCACCGGCAGCTCTTCCTGGAAGCGCTTGAGGAAGCGCTCCTTCTGTTCCGGCGTGCCGGTGGCTTCGACCGCCGCGGCGCCTAGCCCGCCGCCCGGGGTGCACAGGTACAACCCGGCATCGCCCCAGGAAAGGGTTTCGATCATGTGCGCCAGGATCTGATAGCCCAGGCGCGGCCCCTCGCGTTTCTTCTCCTGGGGAGCGAGCGATCCGGCGGAGGTGGCGCGCATCGCCCCGTGCATGAAGTTGATGTAATCCCAGGGGATCTCGTGTTCGTGCTCATCCATGTGGCGCGAGACCGGCCGCATCATGTTCTCGGCCACGGTCTGCAGCATGATTCGCTGCTTGGCAATCGGGGAAGGCATCTCGAAATCGATCATGGCATCCTCTCCTTCAGCGCGCAGGCGCGCTGAGCTGCTCTCAGACCATCGCCAACCCGGTGAACATCGGGAAGCCGCGGCCGTTGCGCATCCACAGCTCCACCGGATGTTCGCGGATGTAGCCGTGCCCGCCCAGGATTTGCACCGCACGATCGGTGACCATCATGGTTATGTCGTCGGCGCCGGTCTTGGCCAGCGCGGCGGCGTATGTGGCCTCCAGTCCCTTGTCGAGGGTCCAGGCTGCCTCCCACACCAGCATGCGGGTGGCCTCGATCTCGGTGGCCATCTCGGCCAGCATGAAGGCCACCGCCTGCTTCTGGGCGATCGGCACGCCAAACTGCACTCGGTCCTTGGCATAGTTGAGGGCATACTCATACGCCGCGCGGCTCACGCCGACGGCCATGCCCGCCAGAGCCACGCGCGTGGCGTTGAGCAAGAGCAGCGGGTCGAAACCAGCCTCGCCTCCCAGGCGCGCGGCGGCGGGCAGTTTGCAGCCTTCGAACTTCACCTCAAAGGTGGGCAGGGCGCGCAGGCCGAGGTTGCCTTCGCGCTCAAGCACCATCACGCCGGCTGCAGTGCGGGGCACAATGAAGGCCTGGGTGCGCCCGTCGAGCGCGGCAAACACGAGCAGGTGCTCTGCGCGATCGGCCAGGGGCACGAAGCACTTGTGCCCGTCGATGACATACGAGTCACCTTCCTTGCGGGCGGTCGTGCGCAGTTCGCTCGGGTCAAAATCGAAGAAGGGTTCCACCCAGGCGGCGGTTGCCGCGCGATAGGCGCCCTCGAGCAGCGGCGGCAGGTACTTCTGCTTCTGTTCGTCGGTGCCCGCCGCGAGCATGGGGAACGCCAGCAGCCCAGGCGCCAGGATGTGCATGGCCCCGGCCAGGTCGCCCCAGGCCAGTTCCTCGCCCGCCAGCACACCCGTCACGGCGGAGTGTTCGCCGAACCCGCCCAGGCTCTCGGGAATGCTGGCCTGCACCACGCCCAGTTCCCACCCTTTGCCAATCAGCGCCTCGGGGAAGGCGCCGGACTCATCGGCCTCGTGCGCCGCCTCGCGCAGATCCTTGGCGGCGAACTTGTGAATGGCGTCGATGAGCATGCGTTGTTCTTCACTCGGCTCGAAAGAGTACATAGTGCCTCCTTGTCACGCCTCCCAGGTGATGGCTGCCGGCCTACAGCTCGGGCGAAGGCGGAAGCCCGCTCCACCCTCGCGTGGGCAAGCGCCGGTAGCGCGCCGCCCCGCACGTGCTCTCGCCCAGCGCGCTGGCGTTGACCCCCCCAACATATCCGCGCTGGAGCAGAAACTCAGTGTGCGCACCTGCCTCCTCCAAGGCGAGCAGCACGTGATAGCCCTGCACGGGCCCGAAAAGTTCGAATGAGATCTCGCTCAGCGTGTGTTCCTCTTTGAGGAACTCGAGCACCTCGGCCAGCCGCCGCGCATGCAGTTGCTCGATCTCGTCGATCCGCGCATGCAGGTCGAGCATCGGCTCCTCGTGCCCGCCCAACGCCAGGCGCGGCGGGGGTTCGCGGCGCAGCCTGCGCAAGGACGCGAGATAGTGATCCAGCCCGGTGTACGGTGCA
Organism: Chloroflexota bacterium; assembly: GCA_026389925.1. GTDB lineage: Bacteria > Chloroflexota > Anaerolineae > Anaerolineales > RBG-16-64-43 > RBG-16-64-43. The sequence continues at coordinate 5,446 of JAPLGX010000096.1, read as the reverse complement.
AGCTCCTCCGGCGATTGGTGCGGTGAGGTGCGCGGCAGGACAAGGTCGGAGGTCAGCAAAATGCCCCCCACGCGCACGGTCATGAGGCCCGGGCAGTGTCCGGGGTAATGCGTGAGGCGCAGCGGGCCGATCTCGCCTTGACCGCCCTCCACCACCGTATCCACCGCGGCACCGCGGATCAGTCCCTTCGTTATGCGGTACATCTCGAGCAGCCCCGTGCGCGTGGCCTGGCTCGCGCCGGCTCGCTTCAGGAACGCTTCCAGCCGCCCAGCGGTGATTTCCAGGCGCTCGGCATAGCGAGTCACCACCGGCAAATCGAGCTCGTGGAGGACGACGTGCGCCGTGCATCTCTCCCTCAGGTGCGACAGACCGCCAAAATGGTCGATGTGTCCGTGGCTGACCAGAATGTGCGTGAGATCTTCGACGCGGCTTGGCTCGCCGAACCGCGATGCGATGAGCCCCAGCCCGGCCTGCAGGTCGTCGTTGGAGTCGCCGAATCCAGAACCGGTATCCACCAGGACGGCAAACCCCGGAGCGAGGATGAGGTGAACCATCGTCTCCAAACCGGGAAACGCGCGCACCCCAAAACGATACAGGCGAATCCCTGCGGCGGGTTCATAACGCTCAATGGGAGGCTCCATCCGTCAAGAGACCCTTAAGGAAGAGATCGGCAAAGCGGTTGGATAGTTCGGCCGCCGAGAGCGGCCCCTCGGCGCGGTACCAGGTGAGCATCCAGTTTTGCACGCCCAGGATGGCCAGCGCCACGAGTTTTTCGTCGGAAGTGCGGAAGACACCCTGCTGCATCCCTTGGCGAAGGAGTTCGCGCCACAGCGCCTCGAACCGATCGCGGCGGCCCATATGGCGCGCGCGCAGGCGCGGCGAGAGGTTGCGATACTCGAGCACTAGTACGGCCGCCAGATCGCTGTGGACTGCGATATTGTCGGCGTACATGCGCATGGCGGAACGCAGTTTCTCCTCCACCGAGAGCGGCGAGGCCATGACTTCTTGCATGCTGAGGATGAGCAGGTCCAAGGCGCGGTCAAGGAGCGAGGCGAGGATTTCTTCCTTGCTGCGGATGTGGTGGTACAGGCTGCCCTTTTGCAGATGGACGGCCTCGGCGATGTCCTGCATCGAGGTGGCGTGGTAGCCCTTCTCGCGGAATATCTGTGCGGCGGCCGCGAGAATCTCTTCTCTTTGCATCCGCCTCTCCCTACCGACCGTTTGGTTGGTCATCTCAGTCTAGCATGAAGACAGTCCGTGAGTCAACAGGATGCTCGATTCCCTCGAGATATGGGCCCAATTGTGGTCGGGTTACGGATAATTGCCTCGAGTGGCGATCGCACGCTATTGCGCGGCCAGGCTCGCTGCTATAGACTGGTGTCTGAACGGGCCGCCCATCACGCACGCGACGGCTTTGCACATTGGGCCGCTGCCCGGCCCGGTGAGGCAGGCCAGCAACGACTTGTTCATCATGCCACCCGCCTCGTTCCTTCACGGCTGGAGGTCGTCATGGCTCATCCGTTCCCCAGCGCCGAATGGCTCAAAGCCCTTGAAGCGATAGTGAACAGCGACCCGCGCTATGCCGAAGTGGCCAAGAACTGGGAAGGTGACCTGATCTTCGACATCCAGCCCGATGCCGGCGAGCAAGCAGGCGGCGGTAGCGTCCGGCTGTATTTGGATTTGTGGCATGGCACCTGCCGCGGTTCGCGCGTGCTGGGCCCGGAGGATTCGCCCAAAGCCAAGTTCACGCTGCGTGCACCGCGCGCCAACTTCCTCAACATTCTCGGCGGCGGCCTCGACCCATGCAGGCCATGCTCACCCGCAAGCTCCTGCTCGATGGCGACATGATCTACATGATGCGCAACGTGCCGGTGGTGCTCGACTTCGTCCGCTGCGCCAAGGCCGTCGGCATCGCATCCTAAACCTGAGCGGCAAGGAGTTATTCCCCGCCCCGCACACAGTTCAGCATCCCATCCCACAAGGAGGCCGTGATGGCGTTCAAGTTCCCGAGCGATGAATGGGTCAAGGCATTGATGGAGGAGCTCAACCGCAGCGCAGCCTACCAAGAGGCCGCCAAGACGTGGGAAGGCGATTTCTACTTCCTCGCCGACATGGGGCCCGGCCAGCCCACGGCCATTCTCTACATGGACCTGTGGCACGGAAAGTGCCGCGAGGCGTTCATCGTCACCAACGAAGCGGCCAAGAGCCCGGCCTTTCGCATGTCGGCCCCGGTGGCCACGTGGAAGAAGGTCCTCACCAAGCAATTGGACCCCATCCAGGGCCTCATGACGGGCCAACTGAAACTCAAGGGCAACATGGCCATGGTCATGAAGAGTGTCAAGGCCTCCAAGGAACTGGTGCAGGCCTGCACGCGAGTGCCCACCGAGTTTGCGGTCTAGTCGCCCACACCGCGTGTAAAGCGTTGCCAGCCACGCAGCGGCCTGGGAGCCCGGCCGCTGCGTGAGGCATGACCTCGGCAGGAGGAGCAACCTATGTGGTTCTTCAAGAGCCCGGAGATCGTCCACGGGGAGGAAGCTCTCAGCCACCTTGAGCGCCTCGAGGGCACGCGCGCCCACATCGTCACCGACCCCGTCTTGGTCAAACTGGGCCACGCCGACCGGGTGAAGAAGGCCCTCGAGTCGGCCGGCATGCAGGTGGCCGTCTTCGACCAAGTGGAGCCCGATCCGTCGCTTGAGACGGTGCGCGCCGGCGCAGCCGCCATGACGGAGTTCGGCCCGGATTGGATCGTGGCGCTTGGGGGCGGGTCCTCGATTGACGCCGCCAAGGCGATGTGGATACTCTATGAGCGACCGGATGTCGACCCGGAAGGGATCAACCCGATCGAGACCTTTCACTTGAGGCGCAAGGCGCGACTGGTGGCGATCCCCACCACGAGCGGCACCGGCTCCGAATGCACCTGGATCATCGTGCTCACCAACCGCGGCGAGCGGCGCAAACTGGGCCTGGGCAGCCGCGAGGCGACGCCCGACATCGCGATCATCGATCCGTCCTTCGTCATGGAACTGCCGCCGCGCATCACCGCCGACACGGGCATGGACGCGTTGACCCATGCCGTGGAGGGTTTCACCTGCGTCTACCACAATGACTTCACCGACGGCTTGTGCCTCAAAGCCATCCAGATGGTCTTCGAGTACCTGCCGCGCGCTTACAAAGACGGCCACGACGCCGAGGCCCGAGCCAAGATGCACAATGCCGCCTCGATCGCCGGGTTGGGCTTCGGCAACTCGATGGCCTCGCTGGCTCACGGGCTGGGGCACTCGCTGGGCGGCGTCTTCCACGTGCCGCACGGCCGCGGCGTCAGCCTGTTTCTTCCGTACGTCATTGAATTCTGCATGCGCGGCGAGGCGGGCAGCACGCGCTACGCCGAGCTCGCCGCCGGCGTAGGATTGGCCCACGGCAACGAAGCGCAGGCCGCAGCCGCGCTTGCGGCCGCGATCCGCGACCTTCAGGCGCGGCTCGATCAGCCGCAGACGCTTAGAGCGTGCGGCCTTTCGCGCGAGGAGGTGACACGCGACATGGCGCTGCTCGTTTCCAACACTGGCAACGACAGCCAAACCGTCACCAGCACGCGCATCCCGGACGATCAGGAAGCCGCGAGGATTTTCGAGTACGCCTACGAGGGCAAGTCGATCGACTTCTGAGCGGGGGCGCGCCTCACACTCACCTGCAGTTCGGCGCGGAGGGCATTGGGCATGGATTACAGATTGCTCGTGGTCGATCTGTCAAGCGGCAAGAGCGAGACGCGCATTGTCGATCCGAAGCACACCCACCAGTACATCGGCGGCAGCGGCCTGGGCGTCCGCCTGCTGTGGGATACGCTTTCCCCTGAGCGCGACCCGCTCGACCCGGCCAGCCCGCTCCTGTGGACGACCGGCCCGCTCACCGGCACCAGCGGCCCGACCACCGGGCGCTTCTCGATATGCGGCCGGTCGCCTCAGACCGGGCTTTGGGGCGAATCCAACGTGGGTGGTTTCGTCGGGCCGGAGCTGCGCTTCGCCGGCTTCGACGGTGTGCTGATCACGGGCCGCGCGGCCAAGCCGGTCTATCTTTGGATTCACAACGGCCAGGCCGATATCCGTGACGCGGCCCATCTGTGGGGTGCGACGGATACCCATGAGACGCAGCGCGCCATCAAGGGTGAGGTCAGCGAGCCGCAGGCGCGGGTGGCGTGCATCGGCGTGGCCGGCGAGCGGGGAGTCCCCTTCGCCTGCATCCTGGCCGACCACGGCCGCGCGGCCGGGCGCACCGGCATGGGCGCGCTGATGGGCTCCAAGAATCTCAAGGCGCTGGCCGTCCGCGGCACCGGCAAAATCGCCTTGGCCGACGGCGACACCTACAAGCGGCTGCGCGTTGAAGCCAACAAGTCACTCATGGAAGAGAACTTGACCAATGTCTTCCGCGCCACCGGCACGGCCGGCGCCGCCGACTACCTGCAAATGCTCGGCGACATGCCCCAAAAATACTGGACCCAGGCCGCTTTCGATGGCGCCTCCAAGATAAGCGGCGCGGCCATGGCCGAAACTATCCTCACCGGAACGAGCGCCTGCCAGGGCTGCGTCATATCGTGCGGTCGGGCCATCACGGTTAAAGACGGCCCGTACGCAACTCAGGGCGAAGTCAAGGGGCCGGAGTATGAGACGATCGCCGCCTTCGGATCGCAGATCCTTGTAGATGACCTGGCAATTATCTCCGCCCTCGGCAACCATTGTGACGCGCTCGGCATGGATACGATCAGCGCGGGCAACACGATTGCCCTGGCCTACTTGCTGTTCGACCGCGGGATCATCTCAACGGCCGACACGGGCGGCATCAGCCTGCGTTGGGGAGATGCCGCATGGCCATCGTCTATGCGACCTCGCCGCGCGGAGCGTGCCATAACCAGGGCGACTACTTCCTGGTCGAGATGGGCAACTCGATCGGCGAGCTCGACCTGCCCATGACCGAACGTCTCAAGGATGAAGGCAAGGCGGCCTACGTGGCGCGCCACCAGGATTGGCGCACCGTGTGCAACAGCCTGGTGACCTGCTTCTTCGCCGCCACGCCGCCCTCGACGTACGTTTCGCTCTTGCGTGCCGCCACGGGCGACGACTGGACGCTGGAAGAAGTGCTGCGCGTCGGCGAGCGTGCGTGGAACCTCAAACGCCTCTTCAACCTGCGGCTGGGCTGGACGCGGGCCGACGAAAAGCTGTCCAAGCTGCTTCTTGAACCGCTACCCGAGGGCGGGCAGGAAGGTCACGTGCCCGACATGAACGTCTTGCTCGGCGAGTACTACGCGGCCCGCGGCTGGGACCCGGCGACCGGGGGCCCGACATCGGAGAAAGCAAAAGCCCTCGCGCTAGAAGGCCTGTGATCATCCCTCGCTGATCATGAATCTAAGAGACACAGGGGCTGCCCCATCCGGGGCAGCCCCTCTACATTGCGGCGC
>JAPLGX010000291.1 GCA_026389925.1 Chloroflexota bacterium | reverse complement strand
AGAGTCTCGGTCGAGCGGTTCTTGACCTGGACGCGAATGACCAAAAGCTGCAAGCCAAGATCGGCGGCGTGAAGGCGAGCGTCTTGGGCAGCTTCGGCGCTATAGGAACGCAGGCGCAGGCCTCGCTAACAGCCTGCTCGGCGGCCTGGGGTTGCCCGCCATCAACCTCGGCGCGCTCGGGGCGGCGGCTGGCATCGGGTTCGTGGCGACCACGATCTCGAAGGCCGTCACTGAGACGGTCGGCTGGGCGAAAGAGATGCGCGACCTTGCGCGCAACCTGGGCATCACAACGGAAGAAGCCTCGCGGCTCAAGGAGGTTGGCGACTACTGGGGCGTCTCGGCGGGCGCTATCACCTCTGCCCTGCAGATGGCCGTCAAGCGCGGCTTCCAGCCGACCATAGAAAATCTCGCCATCCTAGCTGACAAACTTCAGGGGATGAGCAATCCCCTTGACCGCGCCGCGCTCATGACCGAGACGTTTGGCAAGAGCTGGTCGGCGCTCACGCCCATGCTCTACCAGGGTGGAGATGCGCTGCGTGCGCAAGCGGCCGCCGTCAAGCAGGGCAATATCCTCATGACCGAGGGTTCGGCCAAGACACGCGAGTACGAGGTGGCCGTCCATGAGTTCAAAGAATCGATCGAGGCGCTCAAACATTCGGTCGGGCTGACCGTCATCACGATCCTGCTCAAGATAGGCATTCTCACATCCGAGAGGGCCCAAGTCCCCGAAGTTGGCTCGCTCGCGGCGGCCCAAGTAAAACTTAATCAGGCAGAGGCAGAGGCCGAGCGGGCAAAGCGTGCCCGAGGTGGCGGGTCGGCAGACCTGGTCAGGGATGCTCAGGTCAGGGTCGCCATTGCGAAGGAAGAGTTGCGGCTGCTCATCGAGCACACCCACAAACGGATTCAGTGGGGCCTTGCGAACGTTTATGGGGCGAAGACAGACTATGACCTGTACCTGGCCCAACTCAAACTGAACGCGGCCTGGCGGGCGTCTGACACCGCGCTGGCCCGCGTCGGCACGGAGCAAGAGAAGTGGAATGGATTTGCTAACACAGCTGAGGGTGTTCTCGATCGCTACCTCGTGCGCGGATCAAAGAAGTATCTGGACGGCCTCAAGGCAATCGACGAGGCGACCGGGTCGAACCTCTACAAGACCTATATGCAAGGCAAGGCGCTGGAAAAGCTCACCCACGACTACACAAGTGGGAAGATCTCCCTCGACGATTACAACAAGGGCCTCAAGGACCTGGGTGTCGCCGAGGGTCTCACGCCGATGGAGAAGATCATCGCTGATGCCGATAAGGCTATCGCGAGCGTGCAGAATGTCATGGCCGAGCTCGCTGCCATTCGTGATAAGACCGTGACCATCTATGTGCGGACCGTGCCATACGGCGAGAAGACCGCCTGCTTCATCGACGGTACACCAGTCAATGTACCCTGGGGCCACTGGCGCATTGAGCGCATGCGTGTGGGAGATCGAGTCGTCGTGTATGTCCCTGAGGCAGGTAAGCGGGTCACCTCGCGGGTGGTGAAACTGACCACCGCCGTGCGGGATGACTTGGTGAGCCTGCGAACGTCGCGCGGGGAGATCCAGGGCATCTCGCCAAATCACCGCTTCCTTGCGACGTCGGGCGAGTTCATCGAGGTCGGGCATCTAGCACCCGGCACCTTCCTCGTGCACAAGAACGGCGCGGCGACTGTGCTCAGCGTCGTGCCTTACCCCGGCGAGCACCAGGTGCACAACTTCGAGGTCGCGCACCCGGCGCACACCTACCTGGTGGCTGGCCACGTGGTCCACAACGCGAAGGCCGAGGGCCAGTTCGGGCTCGACATGATTGTGCCGCCTGGCTACAACGAGAACTTCCCAGTGGTGGCATCGGCCGGGGCCCGCCGCCAGCCGCCGTACAACAAGCAGATGGTCGCGAGGCTCGAGTTGGAGGGCGGCGACAGCATTCTCACTCATGCCGGTGCCGTCCTTCTGGCCAACACGCTCAGTCGCGAGTTGGACGATGAGATTGGGATCCGAATCCGTCGCAGGCCGCGCCTGGCGTTCGTTCCGCATCGGCGGTGTGCGCGGTGTGGATCGTGGTTCGAACTCGACCGTCGTAACCGTAGGCTCTGCCTGCGTCACCGATGATGCCGACGGACTGAGCATTCTCGATCGGCGGAGGTAGGCGATGATCGACCAACGCAAGATCGGCAGCCGCACGTGCCCGGTGATCGTCTGCGACTCGTGCGGCGAGAGGATCAAGACGGCCAGCTAAAGGCCTCGAGCAAAGCTAATAAGCTGTGCGGAGGGCACTCGTAGACCTAGATTGAGAGCGTGAGCTCGCCGGTGATTCCGTTGTAGAACAGAGTACAGAACCGGAGGGCATCTCTGCCAACGAGCAGGAGGAGTCCCTGTGGGGCCAATTCGGCTCCAATTGCACGCGGAGCATTGATAGGATTGGGGAGGCCCGTGATCTCGATCGTTATTGGATAGACGTTGCGGATGATAGCGGCGTTCGAGGCGGAGGCCATATTGACTTGGTCGACGACAGGCAAACCGAGTTCTTTCGCAACCTGTTCGTCGATGCATGTGTCCGATGCACCTGTGTCGATGAGGGCGAGACCTGTTCGGGGCGCGGGAACCTGGTCCCCCTGCTGTATGAGGGCCTGCGCCATTGACTGGAGGAGCCCCACTGTGGCCTGAAGGCATGGACCTCGCTGCTGTAAGGCGACAGTCGGGGGAACCTGGACGGTCTTACCGTCAGGCGACACTACTTGGCCGCTAAGTTGCATGTGGAGGATTGGCACGGAGTAGGCCCAGGGAGAGAGCGGGAATGCTTACTTCTCGGTCTGGTAGGTCGACAGAGCGGACGAGAAATGGTTGCATCTTGTATCTTCGAGCGCCCTCTACAAGCGCGGCCTCGTATGTGTCAAATGCACCAACGAAGTCGTTATCCTTGACCAACACAAACATCCCGGGGTACCGGGCTGACCACTCGGTCTTCTTCGCCTGGAACAGATTCAGTTCGGCTTCTAACATCTCGGATGACCCCCATAGTTGGCTGCAAGCCTATTATGAGCGAAAGGGTTGGCTTTGTCAAAGCCGACCCGGCCAGACGGGGGTGTTGTGCCACTCATTGAACAAACACTCGGACCTGCAGGTCGGGGCGGCGTGGGACTTCTCACAGTGGGCGGAGGACGTGCAGTTCCCAAAATGTGCCTGCGGATGGCCGATGGATAGGCCGTTATCTCCGGTGAAACGGGCACAGGAGTCCCAGGAGCCAATGCGGGCACCTTTAGATGCCCTATAGCCCCGCTACGTGCGCCTGAGCAATTCCTAGTGAGGCGAAATCGCCCGCCCTACGCCCAGAGGCGGCCACGGTCTGGCAAGTCGTGGGGCCGGCTGGGGGACGTTGCGCCCCTGGCCAGCTACGAGGCCACCGCGCACTTGCCCTCTGTGTCGATGGCTATAGAATAGAGATTGCGCCCGCCACGCCGCGCGGCACAGTTCGAGGCCGTTGGGTGCCTTCGCCCTTTTCCCGCCCATGATCAGGCAATCAAACATACTCTCCCTTCCCGAGAACATCGACGCTCCATTGTGGAGGTACATGGGAGTCGACAAGCTGGCATCGCTCCTCACAGAGACCGCCCTCTACTTCAGGCGCGCCGACCTCTTTGACGATCCATTGGAGGGC
>JAPLGX010000481.1 GCA_026389925.1 Chloroflexota bacterium | reverse complement strand
GATAGATACCGATCGGGTCGTGCTCCTGCCAGTGTTTCACTTCGTCGGTCTTGCGGTATCGTTCGGGGTCGCCCATCGAGTGTCCGCGGTAGCGGTAGGTCACGGCCTCGAGCAAGTAGGGACCTTTTCCGCCGCGCACCTCTCCCAGCGCCCGCTCGGCCGCCTGGCGCACTGCCATCAGGTCCATCCCGTCAACGCGGGCGGCGGGCATGCCATAGCCGGTTGCCTTCTGGCTGATTTCTGAGACGGCCGAAGCTCGCGCGACGGATGTGCCCATGCCGTACTGGTTGTTTTCGCAGACCCACAGCACAGGCAGGTTCCACACCTTGGAGAGGTTCAAGGCTTCGTGGAAGAACCCAATATTGGTTGCCCCCTCACCGAAGAAGCAGATCGTGACGCCGGCATTCTTGGCGTAGACATCGCCCAGCGCCAGGCCCGCGGCAATCGGCAAGTGCGCACCTACGACCGCATGGCCTCCCCAGAAGTTCTTGGTCACATCGGCCAGGTGCATTGAGCCGCCCTTGCCGCCGCTGCATCCGCTGGCCTTGCCCAGCAACTCAGCCATCACCACCTTCGCCTCGAGCCCGCAGTTGATGGCAATGCCGTGGTCGCGATAGGCGGTGATGACGCGGTCGTGCGGCTGCCGCGCCGAAACAATGCCGGTACCGACCGCCTCCTGCCCGATATACAAATGCAGGAAGCCGCCGATCTTGCCCTCTTGATAGAGCTGCGCCGCCCGCTCCTCCAAATGGCGAATGAGGACCATTTGGCGATACAGGCTGAGGTGCTCGTCTTTGTTCATGTGCGTTCCCTGGTGATGGCAGTGCCGGACATAAGGGTACCGGGTCGCCCCGGCACCGATTGTGTGTTCCAAGTGACACCTGCAGCCAAGTCTACCACGATTGTCTGAATTCGGGGAGATTCGCCGCACAGACACATATGCGGGCGCCTTGACCGACGGGCAAAAAAGGACCGTGCTCGGCTGTCGGAGCCCGAGCACGGTCACCGTCGATCGACATCTGGGTGGCTGACGGGGCTTGAACCCGCAACGACTGGATCCACAGTCCAGTGCTCTGCCAATTGAGCTACAGCCACCATTGGCGCGCCATTCTAACATGCTCAACCGCCACGCGGCAAGGCTCAGGATTCGAAAACTCCTCCGGTCCGCCGCGCGAGATGCACCCAACGCGTGCGATGTCACGCGGTTTCCCGCTTCACCCCTGGATGTCTCACACCTCGGCAGGTTCGAGCAGGCGCCGGCGAACCTCCTCCGCGAGAGAGTCGATCTTCACCTCGATCTGCTCCCGCTTTGCCAGGTCTTTGAGGCTGACGCTGCCCCGCACCGATTCATCCGGTCCGCAAATGACCGCGAAGCGAATGCCGGCCTGGTCGGCGTATTTGAGCTGTTTGGCAAGTCGGTCCGGGGTTGGATACCATTCAACGAATACGCCAGCCTCCCTCAACCGGCGTCCCAGATCGAGCGAAGCTCCGACCTCGCCCGGGCCGAAAGTGGTGACCAGGACCTGGGCCGGCGCCGCGCGCAGCGACGGCAGACAGCCGAACTTCTCAAGTACGAGTTGGATGACCACGTCGCCCATGGCGAATCCGACACCTGGCAAGCGCTCTCCGCCCACATCGCCGACCAGGTTGTCGTAGCGTCCGCCTCCCAGCACCGCGCGGAATTCCCCCTCGCGGTCGCGCGCCTCAAATACCGTTCCCGTGTAGTAATCGAGCCCACGCACGATTGCCGGATCGTACTCGACGTACTCCTCGAGGCCCAGCGCCTTGACGGCCTGGAAGAATGACCGCAGCTCCTCACTTTTCCTCCACAGGTCCTTGTCCTCGAGCAACTGAGCGATTCCGCGAATCGAATCGGCGCTCAATCCTAGCTCCGCCGCGTAGGCTTCCCACTCCGAAGCGCGCATCTTGTCGCGCCGGTCGATCAAACGGAACACCATTCCACGCAGCTCCGGTGCGATGCCCAGCCGGCCCAGCTCGGCTTCCAGTAATCGCCGATTGTTCACTTGCAGGTACACCTGGGAAGGCTTCAGCCCGACCACCAGCGAATGGGCAGCGGTAGTTGCCGTTGGCGCGCGGCAACCATGCGCGCGAGGGACGGAGTCAACTCGGGGCGCAACGTGATTTGATCCCCGCCGCGATCGGCGAAACAGAAGGCTTGCTCTTTGACCAGTTCCTCGCCGGACTTGGCTGCATACAAGGCGAGCGGCTCGAGGCAGGGGCCCTCGTATTCCTGGTACCCGAACGAGCGCGAGACACGACCGAGTTCCCCGTACAGCCACTGGCGCGCCGCCATGACCTCAGGATAGAAATCGCGCGTCCCCTTAACCGGCGAAATGATGGTCTTCATGCGGCCTCCAAACAGCAGCCCTCAAAAGCCAGCGCGCCCTACCCGGCGTCCGGAATCGGAACTGAGAATTCTCCAGCCAGCACGCCGCGCGCCACCTGGCTCAGCATTCCGTCCAGGCGTTGATCTTTCTCAACAAATGGCACTTTCGCCCGCACGAGGGAATAGACCTTACGCGTCCCGGCGCCCATGGCGAGCGCGCCGCGCTGCACCCGATGCAGATCCAGCGCCTGGCAGGCGATGATCAATTCAGCGGCGACGACGACAGCCGCATTGTGGGTTATCTGGCGCGCGTGGCGGGCAGCGGTTGTGGCATTGGCATTGAAGTCCTCCTGCCCGGCCGATGTTGGCAGGGAGTGCACGCTGTCTGGATGCGCAAGTGTCTGGTTCTCGAGGACCAGGGAGGCCGCCGTGTACTGCAGCATCATCAATCCCGAATTTAACCCAGCGTCCTGTGCCGTACGTGTCAACATGGGCGGAAGGTCATCGCCCGGCACGCCGCTCAGCAATCGAAACGCGCGCCGCTCCGAGATGCCGGCGATGTGCGCCACGGCGATGCCCAGGTAGTCCTGACTCAAGCCAAGATTCGCGCCGTGGAAGTTGCCCCCCGACACGGCTTCGCCGTCGAACAGCAGCGGGTTGTCGGTGGCGGCGTTGATTTCCCGCGCCACGATGTCGCTGACGTGTTCCACCGCCTCCAGCGCGGCGCCCAGCACCTGAGGGGCGCAACGGATGGAGTAAGCGTCCTGGACACGGCCGGTCAAGTCGAGCCAGCCGCTGCCGCGCAACAACTGTGTCACCATAGTGGCTATGCGCATTTGGCCCTCGTGGCGCCGGGCGCGGTGAAGCCGCGCATCAAATGCACCCCGAGCACCCAACAACGCCTCCGCCGTCAGCGCTAAGCCAACAACAGATGCCTCCAGCACCCGCAAGGCATCGGCCACTGTAAGCGCCGCCATCCCGGCCGTCACACTGGCGCCGTTGGTCAATGCCAGCCCCTCCTTGGCGCCCAGCACAATCCGAGTCAGGCCGGCCCGATGCATTGCCTCCCGGCCGCTCAACAACTCGCCTCCATACCAAGCCTGTCCGGAGTCGTCTTCCCCCTCATGCGGATGGCGGGTGAAGGTGAGCGCCAGGTGGGCCAGCGGCGCAAGGTCGCCGGAAGACCCCAGCGATCCTTGTGAGGGCAAGAAGGGAATGACGCCTCGATTGAGCATCGCCACCAACGTCTCAACGACTACTGGTCGCACCCCCGAGTGACCGACGCACAAGGCGTTGGCCCGCACGAGCATGGCCGCGCGCACAACCTCCTGCGACAACGGCTCGACCACTCCCACCGCATGGCTGAGCAACAGGTTGCGCGAAAGCTGCTCGGCCTGCGATGAATCCAGACGCACCTCGGAGAACACGCCGAACCCCGTATTCACGCCGTAGACGGCCTGTCGTCGGCTGCTCATCATGCGCCCGACCCAGACCTGGGCGCGCGCAATGCGGCGCAGCGCACGCACATCGATCGCCACCCTGCGTCCATCGCGCGCCACCGCATTCACATCCGCCAGGCTCAGCGTTCTGCCGTCGAGCCGCACTGGGCTGTGTGTCAAGCCTCACCCCCGCTGAGAGTAGAGAAAAGAGCGGCCCGATTTCAGGCCGCTCCGTGTCGGGGCGGGCGGATTTGAACCGCCGACCCCCTGCACCCCATGCAGGTGCGCTAGCCGAACTGCGCTACGCCCCGTCGACCTGCTCATTATAGCCGATGCACCTCAGGCTGCCCAGGGCGTAAGTTCGTGCCCCGCCATGCACGACTCGGCTCACGGGCCACTGCTGAGCCGGAAGCCGTGCCCTCGCAACGTGACAATGTAGTCCCACTCGCTATCGACTTCCGCCAGCCGGTCGCGCAGGCGCCGCACCAGCGCATCGATCGCCTGCTCCGAGACCCCGTCGGTGGAAACCCCCGGCCAGACACTCTCGACCACCTCTTCTCGTGAGACGACGGCGCCGCTGCGCAAGTAGAGCAGCTCGAGCAGGCGGTATTGATGGACCGAGAGCGGCGGATCGATCTCCACCTCGCCGATCCACACCTTGTGCGCTCGCGGATCGATGTGCAACCCTCCGGCCTGCGCCAGACCGCCATCCAGGGTTAGCGGCACCGTCGAATCGGATGCGACGAACACCACCTGCAGCACCAAAGCCACCTGGATGACGTCGCCGTCGGACAATTGGACCTCGCCATCCACCGGTTGTCCATTGACCCAGGTTCCGTTCTTGCTGCCCATGTCCTTCAGGTAGGGAGACCCTTCGCGACGATAGACGCGAAGATGGTGGCGCGAGATCTGTCGATCCGGAATGGCCACGTCGCAGTCTTCGCCGCGGCCGAGCACCAGCCCTTCCTGAGGAATCGTCCACCGTTGCCCGCTGAGCGGGCCGGATTGGACAATCAGTACCGGCAACTCCTCAGGTCCCGCCATGTCTCACTCCACCGAAGTGCGCGAGTCGCTCGCCGCTTGTCGATCGAACCAAGGGCCGGCCTGTATGCTGTATAATCGCTGAGAGTTCATCGGCCTGATGTCTGGACCTACGGGAGGGAGGTCTCGCCGAGACGATGGTCAGGCCGCTGCCCCGCCTCCCCGATCATCCGAAGTCGCTTGGCGTACGAGCACGGCCCATCGGGGCCGCGCGTGGAGCCGTCAATGCCGAAGCCGCTTGCGCCCGGAGAATTCCTGCGCGGCCGCTACCGCATCCGGTCGATCATCGGCCAAGGCGGGATGGGCGCGATCTACTTGGCCGAAGATGAACGGCTGACCGGGCGCCTGTGCGCTCTGAAAGAGGTCGTGCACGACACCGCGCTCTCCGCCCCGCTGCAACAACAAGCGGGCGAACAATTCTACCGCGAAGCGAGCATCCTGGCCCGCCTCGATCATCCCAACCTGCCCAAAGTCTCCGACTACTTTTCGACCACAACCAAAGACTATCTGGTGATGGACTACGTCGCAGGCAGCGATCTGCGCGTCCTCATCGAGCAGGCCCGCGCCGGACGCCACTACCTCGCCGAGGCGGAGGTGCTGGGTTGGATGGGACAGCTTCTGGATGCCCTGGAATATCTGCACGGGCAGAACCCGCCCATCCTGCACCGCGACATCAAACCCAGTAACATCAAACTCACGCCCATCGGTATCGTCAAACTGGTGGACTTCGGCTTGGTGAAGGTGCTCGAGCCCGACGAAATGACGGTTACGGTCGTGCAGGGCCGCGGTACGGCCCTCTATACGCCTCTCGAGCAATACGGCGGCGACACGGGACACACTGATCCTCGCACGGACCTGTACGCGCTCAGCGCGACGCTCTACCACTTGTTGACGAACGAACCCCCGGCTGAAGCCAAGCACCGCTTCCTTTCGCCGGATGCCCTCATACCTCCGAGACACCACAATCCCGCCATCTCCCCCGCCGTCGAACGGGCCATCTTGTGGGGCATGGCTCTGCACCCGGCCGATCGGCCGCCAGACGTTCACGCCCTACGCGAAACGCTGCTTGGCAAGATGCCGTCCCCTTCAACCTCGAGGCGGATGATGGAGAGCCGGCCAGGCTCCCGCTTGCCGCCCCTCGGACGCCCCGAGGCCCTCCTGGCGGCATCGGCCTTGGCGCTCCTGGCCATTGCGTTCGCCGCCTCGGCCGGACGCTGACACTTACGGCACGCTGACGGACTCAGCTTCGCGCGCGTCGCTTGCTCGCAAGTACCCACACGGCGGCTCCCCCGAGCAGCCCACCTAGGAACGCAACGACAACACCAGCAAGGGGACCTGCCCGATTAGCGATGGATCCGGTGCCCGGCATGTTCATGGCAAGGTAGTCGTACGCCAGCAGACCGCCCACGATGACCGCCAGGCCGCCACGGACTTCCCAGCCGCGCGCCCCCAACCGGCCGAACAAGAACCCCACCAGCGCTCCCAACCCGCCAAGAACCAGCAGCGATGCGGCGAGGGCAGTTCCTCCCGTGGACCCTTCTGACGCGCCCTCTCCCGCGCCTGGCGGTACGTCCAGTGTGGCTTCAGAGGCACCCGCTCCAGGTGTCACTGTCGCCGGCTGTGTCGGGGCAATAGCTGTGACAAAACCTGGCGTCTCACCCACCTGCAGAAGCAAGATCGTGGACACCATCGCAGGTTCGCTCACGGCACGCACTTCCAGCGCACCGAGGCGATCGATGACGTGGCTGGCTGTCGCCAGCCCCGCCTGCGTGGCGCCCTCGAGCACAAGCGTGGGCATGTTCTCGGCGGGGTAAGAGATGCGAAACCGGACGACTGTCCCATCCGGCACGAGGTGACCGTTCTGGTCGATGACCGGGCCCGCCTTCAGACGCAGGCTGTCGCCCACGCGATACCCGCTTGGCGTGGGGGCCGGAGTGCCGGGCCCGGTGTCGATGGCTTCGACCGCCAGCGGAATGACCTGATTCGGAGCAGCCGACAACGCCGCAACCAGGCTGTAGCCAACGCCCTCCACCGCCACGGGCGAGGCACCCTGAGGTGCGAGCTCTCCGAAGAGCGTGCGTGCCGCCACCTCAATCGCCGCAGGTACCTTGCTATAGACTGCGTAGTAGGCCAGTATCTTGCTGATGTCCGTCGAATCGAGGTAGTACGGCGCCCCCAAAGCAAATACAATCACTTTTCGCCGCCGCACAAGATCCGCCCGTTGGGTGAGCAAATCGCTGAGCGCATGCGATCCTGCCACGGCCGGATCGGTGTTGAGGGTGAGGGCCACGATGATCGTCGCGGAATCGAGATCGCGGGCGAGGTTCTCGTTTGGCGATCCCTGCAGATAGGCCGCCAGATCCGCGAACGAATACGAAGTGAGACGGGCCGCCGCGATTTGCCCGCTACCCTGGGGACCATACATACGTTCAACCACTTTGCGCAGCGAATCGTACGGCACGAGCACAACCGATTCACAGCCGGCACACGGTCGATACGATCGCGAGTCCGTCAGGAATAGGATCCGATCCGCGGTCGTCGGTGGCTCGAGGCCCCGGTCATCCGCCTCGGCGGAGGCGGGGCTGAGCCGAGTCAGCCCGCGGCTCTCGACCTCAAACGCCACCGCCTCATCCTCGCCAACCACCGCCCGTGTTCCCGGAAAGGTGGTGCTGCTCAAGGTGTCAAAGAACGGATACAAGCGATACTTGAGTGCGAGAATCCTCACAACCGATTCGTCAACTCGTTGCGCGAAGGCCGCGTCCTCCTTGTACTTCTGCACAAAGGAGGCAATCGTCTCCTCGATCGAGAGGCGCTCGTCGCCAACGCCCGAGGAGCGGAAATCCGCCAACAGCAGCAAGTCGTTGCCCGCCAGAAAAGCATCCTTGGCGAGCAGGCGGCCCGCAAAGGCCACTCCGCTCGGATCGTAGAAGCGGCGCACCGACTGGGAACCCAGGGAGTCACTGACAGTCAGGCCGCCCCCTTCCCGCCAGCTGCTGAATTCGGGCAGCCCCATGACCTGGGCCAGCGCCTGCGGGTCGAGGCTCAAGGGGCGCGTGGTCACTCGGATGTTGCCCTGCAGGCCCTGGTAACGGATGTGGGAGACCAGGAGTCCGTCGGCCGTGCCGGCTTCGCCTAATTCGCCTCGGGTGACGGCCGCGAAGGGAGCCAGATCGATTTGACGCAGTTGCTCGAGCGCCTTGCGCACGGTGGCAACTTCCTCTTCCGGATCCCGGTCGCTCCCGCCGATCCCAGGGAAATGGGTAGGCACAACAGCCACTCGACCCGCACTGCCGCGATGAACGCCGCGGATGAAAGCGGCCCCCAGTTCACCAACCCAGAATGGATCCCCGCCGAACACTCCCGACCCGAGGTCCCCAGCGGCCACAGGGTTTGGCCGCTCCACCACGTCCAGGCTCGGACCGAGCAGCATGTTCACCCCGAGCGCGGCCAGTTCGCGCCCGGCCACCTGCCCGGCCGCCTCGGCCAAATTCGAATCCCACGTAGCGCCAATCGCCATCTGGGATGGCAGGAGGGTCACGTCGTTGGCAAGGCTCGATCCCGGATACCCATCCCCAGTCTGCGCCAGCGCGATGAGCAGCGGCACGAAGGTGGATGCGGCCGTAGTGCCCGCCTCGCCCGGCCCGGCCGCGCCTCGCACGGCGCTCGCACGAGCTTGCTGCAAAGCGCTCGTCAGCAGGTTCAGGCCGGCGGCCTCCCCCGCCCCGGGGAGGATATTGCCGGTGCTCGGGCGCAGCAAGACGCCGCCGATGTGGTACTCACTGATGAGTTCGTAGATTGTGGAATTGGCGCCGACGTCTTGCCCTTGGAATGTGACGATGAACAACTGGCCGACGCGTTCCTGCGGCGAAAGCGATTTGAGCAGGCGCTCGGCCTTCTCCTGCGGCGTGGGTGCCTGGTAGGGTGTTGCGCCGAGGGCCGGAACCGCCAGCATGAGGAGGAGCGCAACCGGCAGGGTGCGATGCCATGCCAGGAGAAGGGCCTGTCTACGCCTTGTCATCGCCAGATCCACCTCTCAACCGGCTCGGCCTTCAGCGGCTGGCGCCGCCCATCGCTTGCAGAGCTCCGCGTGCACATCAGGGGAGATGTTGCCGCCCGAAATGAGAACAATGTGCTCCCCGCCGCCGGCCGGACCCCTCTGGCGAGCGGCAGCGAGAGCGACCGCGGCCGAGCCTTCGATACGCTCGCCGTAGCGCCACCACGCCTCCGCAATCGCTTTGGCGATTGACTCTTCGTCGACGAGCACGAACTCATCCACAACTTCGCGAACAAGGCCGAGCGTCTGCGATCCGGCCTCTACCGGTCCCGCTAGCCCATCCGCCAGGCTCTCACGTTCCACCACGCGGCTCATCTCCTGCTCGTGAAAGTGAGCGTGCAGGAAGGCAGAGGCATCCGATTGCGCCGCGACCACCCGCCACCCTGGGCGCAACGCCCGGACCAGGCATCCCGTTCCTGCCGCTAATCCTCCGCCCCCAGCCGGAACCCAAACGGTCGCGTGCTCCAAATGGCCGACCGCATCCACCACCTCTAGTGCAAGCGTCCCCTGCCCCGCGATTATCAAGTCGTCGTTGTACGGCGAAACCCACAATCGCCCCGACGCGCGCGCATCCTCAATCGCCGCCGCTTCGGCCTCGCCGTAGCCTCCCGCGACCGACACCACCTCCGCTCCAAGTGCGCGCATGGCCGCGACCTTCTCGGCCACCGCATGGATAGAGGTGAACACTCGAACCTGCGCGCCAACCAAGCGGGCGGCGAAGGCAACGCCCTGCCCATGGTTTCCGGCTGAGGCCGCCACCAGCCCGCGTGCTCGGGCCTCCGCGGATTGGGCGAGAACCTTGTTGAGTGCCCCACGCAGCTTGAACGATCCAGTCGCTTGCCGATTCTCCCATTTCAACCAAAGGGGCGACTCGTCATCCTTGGTCAGCGGGGTCCGTGCAATATGCGGCCAGATGCGGTCGGCGGCCTCGCGGATCGCTTCCAGGCTAGCCACGTTGTGTTTCCTGGCCAATGGCCCCCAGGATGACCTCCGGCTCGTCGGTGATGATTCCGTCCACCCCTTCCGCGGCCAACCGAACGGCATCCACTGGATCGTTGACAGTCCAGGCGCACACCCGGGCGCCCCGCGCGTGAGCCGCGCGCAACGCCTGGGCGTTCGTCTGATCCAAGTGAAGGTTGTAAGACTGTGGCTTGGCCACGAAGGCGAACCATCCATCTCGAAGGAAGATGGGCATCGAGGGCATCGTGAGCAAACCGCGCGGCACGTCTGGAGCAAGACGAGCGGCGCGGCCGAGCGACAGCGGGTTGAAGGAGGACAGCAGCACCTTGCGTTGCAGGCCCATTCGCTCCACCATGTCCACGACCACCTGCTCGAGACGGTCGCCCCGGGTGGCGTAGTTCTTCAGCTCGATGTTGACCCAGGCCCGCCGACTAATCTCCTCAAGAACCTGCTGCAGCTGCGGGATGCGCGCGCCGCGAAAGGCGGATGAGAACTTGGACCCGGCGTCCAATTCGCGAAGCTCCGCCCAGGTGCGATCCTGAACCCGGCCGGTACCATCGGTGGTGCGATCTACGCGCGTGTCGTGGATCACCACCGGCACTCGATCGCGGGATAGCATCACATCCAGCTCAATCGCATGCGCCCCGAGCTCGAGCGCTAGGCGAAAGGCCTCCAGCGAATTCTCCGGGGCGCGACGGTTTGCGCCGCGGTGGGCGATGACAGCGGGAACGTGAGCAAACAGGTGATTGAGATCGTCCATGGGCAAGAAGGGTCCAACCGGCGGGCCGATAAAGAAAGCCACGGACCCGGCGTGCGGTCCGTGGGCCGTGCGCCCAGATCCGCCGGGCTCTAGATATCGACGAAGAACGACGACGCCGCACGGTCGAGCAAGTCGCGCGTCATTGCGGGTTCCACGCTCATGTAGCGTGCAATATCAAGAATTTGGTCGCACAAATCGCGCGGATGGGAGGCGCGCAATTTGCGGTTGGTCTTGATGTAGTACTCCTGCAGCAGGTAGGCGAGGTCGTCCTCGGAGTAGGCCACCCCTTTGGCGGCGGTGACGCGGCGGAATATCTCGCGGTACTCCTCGAAGGTTGGGTCGCCAATGTGTATCTTGTGCCGCAGCCTGCGCAAGAACGCCTCGTCGACCAAGTCCTTGGGCGGCAGGTTGGTGGAGAAGACGACCATCACATCGAAGGGGATTTCGATCTTCTGCCCGGTATGCAGGGTCAGATAGTCGATGCGATTCTCGAGCGGGATGATCCAGCGGTTGAGAAGATCGCGCGGGCGCACCTGCTGGCGGCCGAAGTCGTCGATCAACAGGATGCCGCCATTGGCTTTGGCCTGGAAGGGCGCCTCGTAGTAGCGCAAGACGTCGTTGAACACGAGATCCAGGCCGGCCAGCGTCAACTCCCCGCCCACCATGATGAACGGCCGGCGGATGCGGATCCAGCGCGGGTCGCGCCGCAGGCCGCGCGCCGGTTGGCCGGGGCCACCGGCCACCAGGTCTTCATCCGGCGCAAGCGAATGGTTTACCGAGTCGTACAACTTGACGACGTGGCCTTCGATATCGAGCGAGTAGGGGATGTACATATCCTCGCGCAGGATGGTCTCGCCGATCGCCCGCGCGATGGTGGTTTTGCCGTTACCGGGAGGGCCATAGATGAATATCGAGGTGCCCGAGTTGACGGCCGGCCCGATGCGCGCCATGGTCCGGTCGCTGAGAACCAGCGCGGTCAGCGCCTGGCGCATGGTCCGCGGGTGGAAGATGGAACGGCCGCGCGCCTGCTTGCGGATCGCAGCGTTGTAATCGGCCACGGGCACGGGCGCCGGGCCCGCGTACTGGCTGCGGTCGAGCGCCTCGCGCGCCCGCACCATGCCCATCCCCGTAATCGCATACTGGTAAGCGCCCTCGCCGATACCCACTTGCGACTTGACCTCGATCAGCTTTTCGCGCTTGAGCGCCTCCAGGATCTGATCGCCCACTCCAGTAAAGGGGAGGCACATCAACTCCGCCACGCGGAAGCCGGTGAGGTAACCCTGAAAATACAGAATCTTCAGCGCCAGGTCCTGGAGCCAGAGCGCCGAGAGTCCGGTGTCTTCAATTCGGGTGATAGGAGCGGGGACGAAGCGGCCGACGGTGATCGCAGCGTCTGAGGGGCGGACAATTGGACTCGATGAAACGGCCACCAAGCACCTCCAACGTGCGTCCGGTCTGCGGTGCCCCGGCAACGTTGGCCAGCAGATTATAGCACGGGGCGTTTGCCTGGGTTGTGGCGGGCGGGTATACTCGCCCCATGCAACTCAGCGTGGTCATCCCCGTCTACAACGAAAAGAATACGTTGCGCGAGATCCTCCGCCGGGTGCAGGCCACGGGGCTGGCCGCTGAGATACTCATCGTCGACGACGGATCGACCGACGGCACACGCCAGGTACTGGCTGAGAGGGCCCCGCAACCCGGCCTGCGGGTGATCCTCCACCCGCGCAACATGGGCAAAGGGGCCGCGGTCCGCACGGGTATCCAGAACGCGTCCGGCCAGATCATCTTGATCCAGGACGCCGACCTCGAATACGACCCCCGCGACTACCCGCTGCTGCTCAAACCGATCGAGGACGGGCTGGCGGATGTCGTTTACGGCTCACGCTTCCTGGGCGCACCGCGCCGCGTGACGATGTTCTGGCACATGCTGGCCAACCAACTCCTCACCCTGGCCACCAACCTGCTCTACAACAGCATCCTCTCGGATATGGAGACCGGCTACAAAGTCTTCCGCGCGCCTCTCATCCAAAGCATCCGGCTGCGCGCCAACCGCTTCGACTTCGAGCCGGAAATCACTGCCAAGCTGCTCAAGCGCCGGGCGCGCATCTTCGAGGTACCGATTTCATTCAACCCGCGCGAATACAGCGAAGGCAAGAAGATCAAGCTGAGCGATGCCTTTGCGGCTGTGTGGGCGCTGCTCAAGTATCGCTTCGTCGACTAGCGCGCCGTGCCCGCCGCGCCATCATGCCGGCGCAAGATCGAGGATGTGCAACTCGTCGCGCTTCTCCCCCAGATACTCGTTGACCGTCAATTGAAAAGCTGCATCCACTCGCGGGGGCAGTGCCTCGGCCGCCTCGCCCCAGCGGAAGGCAATCGCATTCATCCGCCGACCGGCTTGCTCGAGCCACAGCTTGAGATGGCTGCCATCACTGCCTACCCGCCGTTTGTCGCGGACCGTCAGCCCGCGCGCCACAAAGACCGGAGTCGGATTGCCCATTCCGCACGGCTCAAGCGTCGGCAGCACTTCGTTCAGCCCCACCAGGTCCGCCAGGCGCACCTCGGCATCGACGCTCAGGCTCGCTTGAAGCACGACCCCCGACAACTCAGCACGCGCCAACGCCTCAAGCCGGCGCCCGAGCTCGGCAAGATTCCGCGAGGCGACGGTGAATCCTGCGGCGGCGGCATGCCCGCCGTGACGGATGAGCAGGTCGCGGCAGGAGTCCAGCGCCCGCGTGATATGGAACTCAGGGATGCTGCGCGCCGAACCGCGCGCCTCGTCGCCCTCGAGCGCGACAACGGCCGACGGACGGTAGAACTCCTCCGTAAGGCGTGAGGCCGCCAGGCCGATGATCCCTGGGCTGTAGCTGGAATCCATCGCTAGCAGGAAGAAGGGCAAGCCCGCCAGGGTATCCGGGGCCGCAAGCTGGAGCACTTTGTCACGCGCATGTTCATACGTGCAGCGCGTTTGCTCCTGCCGCTCGCGATTCCAGCCGTCGAGTTGCTTCGCCAGGTCGAGCGCCTGATCTATCGCATCCGTCAGGAGCAGATCGAGGGCCGCCCGCGCATTCTCCAGGCGGCCGGCCGCGTTGAGCCGCGGGCCGA
>JAPLGX010000087.1 GCA_026389925.1 Chloroflexota bacterium | reverse complement strand
GGTCGAACGACGGAGAGGATTCCGGGATTTCGAGACCCAGCGGTGCGCCGTGGGTGACGCTGTAAATGAAACGCCCGTCCGGGGACCAGCTCAACCCGGGCATCCACACCCAATCGGTGGCACTGACGTAAGGCGTGACGGGGAAGGACGCCAGCGTGCGGCCGGTGCGGCCGTCAATCACCCCGATGCCATCCGGGCGGCGGTAGGCCAGGATTTCGCGCTGGGGAGACCACACGAAGGATGTGCCCCACCATCCGTAGCGGCCGCCGACCTGCGACGGCATCACCTGCTGCGGCGAGGCGGGTTGGCCGGCATCGCCAATTGAGAGGACGAGCAGGTCGTTGTTTGCCTTCCAACCGGGAGCGGCTTGGCTTGGCTCAACCGTCGAAAGCGCAATGGCCAAGGGTGAGTCGGGTGACCACGCAACTGGATGGACCACGTCTGCAACGCCAAGCGCGAGCGGTGCCCCGGCGGCCTGCGTCGAATAGAGCCAGAGCGCGTTCAGCCCGCTCTCGGCCGTTCGCGAGGCCGCGAGCCAAGCGCCGTCCGGCGCAAGAGAAAAGACGCGACCGTCCAGGTCGCCGGTGATGGCGACGGCAGTTCGTTCGCGCGAGCTCCCGCTCATCACCCAGGCCGAGCCCGTTTCGAGGTAAGCCAACCTGCCGGCCAGGCGGATCGTCGCGGTTTGGGTCTGCGCGCCCGCCAGGACGATCTCGGGCACGGGCGCCTCGACCACGACGCGGCGCACTGGCGATCGCGACACTTCTTGCCCGTCTTCAAGGCGCACGCGGAGGGTTACTTCCTCAAGACCATTGCGCCCGGCTTGCAGCAGGCGTTGGCTTCCCGCCGGGAGCATTTCGCTGCGGACCGTCTGCTGAGTGTAGGGCAAGGTTGCACGCTCGATCTCGAATTCCTCGCTGACCCGCACAATCACGATCTGGCTTGCCGCCGAGGCCAGCGCATAGAGCGGCGGAGACACACGATCGAGGGCTTCGAGTTGCAGACCGGCCTGGGCCAGGGCCTGCGCGACGGTGGTTCCGCCTTCGACCCGCACCGAGTGCTCCGAGCCATCCGCGTGAATGCTCACTTCAAGCGGAACGAGGGTCACCTGCGGCCCGGCGCATGCGGCCAGGGCGGCGATCAGGAGACCCGCCACGGTGCGGCGCATGCGGCTTCCGAACGAGCGGCGAGCGGGCGCGCGTGTGCCCAGAGGCCCGCGGAGTTGCGGCCGCACGGACGATTGCGGAGAGTGCCTTGGTATAATTGCCATTTGAGTTGTCGGACGCCGGCCCGGCCTCGCGCGAAAGACGCCTAGCGTAGCGTGCCTCGGATGGCGATCTGCCCCTGGGCCACCAGCACTTCTTGTACCTGGAACCCGGTCGCCAGGCTCGCGACCTCGCCGGTCAGCACCTCCGACAGCGCCTGCGAAAGGGCGGACATCGATTGGGCCGGCAGCTGCAACGGTCCCACCTGGAGAGTGTCGATTTCAAGTGTCAGCCGCGCCGCATCCGATATGAGCGGCCGCAATACGACCAGCGCCGAAGCCGAGAGAGAGGCCGCCTCCAGCAAGCCATACACAGATAGGGTGCCCTGGTCGAGGGTGACGCGCACCGATTTGAGTCGACTCTGGGGTTGGGCCGAAAGGCGCAGGTTGAGGAAGTCCGTCAGTTGCTCTTGGGTGAAGATGACAATGACCTGCCCGCCGGCAGACTGGGCGATGGCATCGCGCCAGGCCTGTTCGACGAACGGAACCTCGCTGGCCACGGGCGTCGGCGTGGGGGGCGGCTGGGGACCCCCCAGGTAAAGCGTACAGGCCGCCAGACCGATGACCGGCAGGCCCAGCAGGATCCGCTTGAGAGTTAGACACAGGGGGCGTATCATCAACCGGAGCCGTTACACGAATCGTGCCCTGGGGTGAGCCGGATTATAGCATGTCGACGAATCCTGAATCGAACGGGAGCCTTCCCCTCAGCGCGCAGTTGGAGAGCCTGCTCTTTGTGGCCGCGGAGCCTGCACCCCTGGCCATACTGGCGGAGGCGCTCGCGGTGACTCGCGCCGAGGTGGAGGCTGCGCTGCGATCCCTGGCTGAGGAATACGCTCAGCGCGGGTTGCAGATCCTGCGCATCGGCGAGCGCATCCATCTCACGACCTCGCCCCGCGCCGCAGGCGTGGTCGAGAAGTTTCTTGGCCTGGGGCACACCACCAGCCTCAGCAAGGCCGCGCTCGAGACTCTGGCCATCCTGGCCTACCGCCAGCCGCTGACCCGGCCTCAGGTCGACGCGATCCGCGGCGTCAACTGCGACAGCGTCTTGCAGAGCCTCCTGGCCAAAGGCCTGGTCGAGGAGATCGGACGCACCGAGGGACCGGGGCGGCCCATCTTGTACGGTCTGACGACCACCGCACTGCAGCACTTTGGGCTTTCGTCGGTTGAGGACTTGCCTCCGCTCGAGATCGAGGAGGCGGCGCCGTTGACGGCCGAGCCCGCGGTGGCCGAGAACGTCCTGAAGGGCTGACGCGGTGACTCCCGAACGTCTGCAGAAGATCATGGCCGCCGCCGGGTTGGGATCGCGCCGCGCGTGCGAAGAGCTGATCCGCGCCGGGCGTGTCTCCGTCAACGGCAAGCCGGTCTCTCTGGGCGACAAAGCCGATGCCCGGCACGACGACATCCGCATCGACGGCAAACCGCTGGCCGCCGCGGAACACTCGGTGTACGTGGCCCTGCACAAGCCGCGCGGGGTGGTTTCCTCGCTCGAGCCCCAAGGCGATCGGCAAACGGTGCGCGATCTCGTGCCCGGTGCGGCAAGGCTGTTCCCGGTTGGGCGACTGGACCTCGAGAGCGAGGGCCTGATCTTGATGACCAACGACGGGGAATTGGCCTTGCGTCTGACACATCCCCGTTACGGCTGCGAGAAGGAGTACCGCGTGCTGCTCTCGCGCCGGCCGGATGAGCAGCAGCTCGAGATATGGCGGCGCGGCGTGGTGCTAGAGGGCGGCCTGCGCACGGCTCCGGCGCTGGTGCGGGTCGAGAGCCCGGCCGGGCGCGGAGTGTGGGTGCGCGTGGTCATGGGCGAAGGACGCAAGCGCGAGATACGGGAGGTTGCCACGCGTCTGGGGCTGCGTGTCGTCCGCCTGCAGCGCCTCCGAATCGGCAGCCTGCTGCTGGGCAGCCTTCGCCCGGGCCAATCGCGCGAATTGGCGGCGGCGGAGGTGCATCAACTTCTGGCAAGCACGCGCCCGCCACAATCGCGCAAGCCATCCCGTCGGCCTCCCGCGCGCGCGGCCCGTCCCCGGGTTCGCCAACGACAGCGAGAATGAGGCAGGATATGCAGCCATCCTCGGCGAAGTCCTCGTGGCTCGAACGACCCGTCGCACCCTGGTTGCCGATCACCTGGGAGCATCTGCTGTGGCTGTTGCTCCTGGTGGGCGTGGCTGCCACCCGCTTCTACGATATCGACACGCGCGCCATGTCGCACGACGAGACGTTGCACACCTACTATTCCTGGCTGCTCTCGCGCGGACAGGGCTACGTTCACAATCCGATGATGCACGGCACGCTGCAGATGCATCTGGTTGCGCTGTCCTATTTCGTCTTCGGGGCGAGCGATGTTGCGGCGAGGCTGCCGGCAGCGCTGTTCGGCATTGCCGCCGTGGCATTGATGTTGCCCTTCCGCCGCTGGCTCGGCAAGCTGGGTGCATTGATGGCCGGCGTGATGATGGGCCTCTCGCCGTTCATGCTCTATTACTCACGCTACGTGCGCAATGAGGCCTTCGTGGTCGTCTGGGGGCTGCTCATGGTCCTGGCCATCGCGCGCTACTTCGAGACGCGCCAGGCGCGCTGGCTGTATCTGCTTACCGCGGCGACAGCCCTGCACTACACCACAAAGGAAACCTCCTACATCTATGTCGCGATCGCCTTGGTTTTCCTCGGGTTGCAGCTCCTGATTTCCTTGATGCGTGTCGAGTGGGGGCGCGAGAGCGATCAGCGGCGATTCACTTTCTTGGTCTCGCTGGGGGCCGCTTTACTCCTGGCCGCGATGTGGCTGCTCGTGTTCAACCAGACGCGTCTGGGCGGATTGCCCGGAGGCACCGCCGTCCCGGCGGACCCGAACCTGCCGCGCACCCCGGGCCAGGTACTGTCGCTCTCGCCGATGTTGTTGTGGGGCGGCGGGGTGGGGTTGCTGGCCGGCGTGGCATTCCTGGCGGGTTTGTGGCTGGCCGCGCGCTCCTTTGGTCCATCGTTCCGCCCGCGCTTTCCGGCCTTCGACCTGCTGATCGTCCTGGGCACCTTTGTCCTGCCGCAATTGACCTCCTTCCCGGTGCGGGCGATGGGATGGGACGCGCTCGACTACTCGCTGCAGGGGCTTTCACACACGGCGGTTTTCGCCGTGCCGCTGCTGCTGTTGATGGTGGTGATCGGGCTCGCCTGGGATCGGCGCTTGTGGCTGGTTAACGCGGCCATCTTCTTCGGCATCATGGGGGTGTTCTTCACGACGTTCTTCACCAACGGCAACGGTCTGTTCTCGGGGCTGTACGGGTCGCTGGGCTACTGGCTCGAGCAGCAAGGCGTGCAGCGCGGCGGGCAGCCCTGGTACTACTACCTGCTGATCCAACTGCCGGTGTACGAGTTCTTGCCCGCGCTCGCCACCCTCGCGGCCGGGGTCATTGGCTTGACCGGGCTGCGCGCGCGGAAGACTCAGGAAGCCGAAGCGCAGCCTCAATCCGATGCCGCGCCGCCGGCCGCCATGGGGGATCAGGCGCAGCGACCCGCCGCGTCGGTCTTCGGCATGGTTGGCTTCTTGGGTTTCTGGTCGGTGGTCTCGCTTGCCGCTTACAGCGCGGCCGGCGAAAAGATGCCTTGGCTGACCGTGCACATTGTCCTGCCGATGATCCTGCTGGGCGGTTGGGCGATTGCCCACATCGTGCAGCGCATCGACTGGCCGCTGGTCGTGCGGTCGCCGCGCTGGATTGCCTGGTTGCTGCTGCCGATTGCGGTCGTATCTCTCGTGGTCGTCTTTGCGCTTGGCCTCGGGCCGCGCCCGCCATTCCGCGGCATGCTGCTGGAGGAATTGCAGTCCACCACGTCCTTCCTGGAGTCCCTGGGCTTTGCGGTTCTTTCGCTGTGGGGGCTCTGGCGCCTGTGGCGCGGGCTGCCCTTCGGCCAATGGTTCCGCGTGTTGGTGCTCGAATTCTTCATGCTGCTGGGGGTGCTCACTCTGCGCGCCGGGTGGACGGCCAGCTACATCAACTTTGGCAACGGCCGGGAATTCATCGACTACGCCCATTCGGCACAAGGCGTGAAGACCGTCATGGACCAGATCGAAGATATCTCGCGCCGTACGGCCGACGGTCTCGGGGTGCAGGTTGGCTACGACAATCTGGTCTCGTGGTCGTTCACCTGGTACCTCCGCGATTATCACAACCAGCGCTTCTTTGGCGATCAGCCCTCGCGTGACCTGGTCGAGGTCCCGGTGATCGTCGTCGGCCAGGGCAACTTCAGCAAGATCGACCCTTTGTTGGCACGCACGCACACTTACTTCGAATACGTCCGCATGTCATGGCCGATGCAAGAGTACTTCGGCCTTACCTGGGAGCGCATCCGCAATGCCCTGTCGGACCCGCGCTACCGCAAGGCGTTGTGGGATATCTGGCTCGATCGCGATTACACGGAATACGGCAGCCTGACCAGCGTCTCGTACGACTTGGCGCAGTGGCCCGTGTCGGAGCGCATGCGTCTCTACGTCCGGCGCGATATCGCCGCCACCGTCTGGCAATACGGGGTCAAGCCGGCCGCCGAAGTGGTGGTCGACCCCTATGCCCAATCGCGGAAAGAACTTGCCGCCTCGGTGGTGTTCGGTGCGCAGGGTTCCTCCGCGGGCGAACTGCAACGGCCGCGCGGCATCGCGGTCGCGCGGGATGGGACGATCTACATTGCCGATACGGCCAATCACCGTATTCAGCACTTCGATGCCAGCGGCAGATGGCTCGGCGGGTGGGGCACCTTCGCCGATGTGGCGGCCGGTTCGGCCCCCGGAGGAACGTTCAACGAGCCGTGGGGCATTGCGCTGGCACCCGACGGGAAAGTGTTCGTGGCGGACACTTGGAATCACCGTATTCAGGTGTTCCAGCCCGATGGGACCTTCGTGCGCATGT